>NZ_CP083561.1 GCF_025143825.1 Sulfitobacter sp. S223
GGCGGTGCTGGTGGTACAGTGCGTGTCAGCGGCAAAGTGACAACACGCGCACGAACCCCGCGTCGACCGCGCATCATTGTAACCGAATCCGCCCGTCCCAACGCGCGGCCTGGCGGCGCTATTGCGATCACGGGCCGCAACATTGCGTTGCAGGGCGCACATATCGCGACCGGGGGTAATGGCGATGGTGGGGCCATCAACATCGGTGGCGCATTTCAGGGTGGGGGTACTTTGCCAAGCGCGCTTTATCTAGGGGTGGACGTTGAAACCGTCATCACCGCTGATGCGGGACAAGCTGGAGAAGGCGGGCGCGTCATCCTTTGGTCCGATATCAGGACAGATTTTGCGGGCCAGATTTCTGCCCGCGGTGGCACAGTTGGTGGTGACGGGGGTTTTGTCGAAGTCTCGGGAAAACGCACGCTGGCATTCAGCGGTGAGGTCGACACGCGTGCGCCGCAGGGGGCGACAGGTACGCTGCTGTTAGATCCGCATAACCTGACGATCGCCGAAGATGCCTCATCCGGCATCGCGGATGTCGGAGATGGCACCATCGAATATGCGGCGAACGAAGACGATGCGATCCTGTCGGTTGATCTGCTTGAACGGAACCTGCTTAGCAACAATGTCACGGTCTCAACTCCGGATGATGGCGAACCCACGGACACGCAGAATGGCAACATCACTGTAGCATCTGAAATCAACTGGGATTCCGATAGGCATCCTGACATTCCTTGCTGACGGCGACGTCATTTTGAACGCTGGCGTTGACGGCGTGCTTGGCGCGTTCGAGATCAGCGCGGGAGGTGTCATAACCACTGGTGCCGATGGGTTTGTAAACGTCGGGTCGGTTCAATCTGGCTGAAGGTGACTGGGTGCAGATCGGTGGGGCCATACCTGAATTCAACGCGACTGATTTTCGAATTGCACAGAACGTAGATACTTCATTCCTTCGGGCGGAACCGCGGCGACGGTACCGCTGCCGATCCCTATCAACTAACGGACATATACGGCGTTCAGGGCATCGGCTCGCAATCATTGCTGGACCAGAGCTTTGCGCTTGGTAGTAATATCGATGCAACCGGTACTGCGGTCTGGAACGGCTCCGAAGGGTTTGCCCCGATTGAGGGGCTCGGCTTTTCCGGGTTTAGCGGTTCTCTTGATGGTCAAGGCAATACAATCACAGGCCTGACGATGAATAAATCAGGCGCTGGCATGTTTGCGCTGACGAATGCCGGGGCCGAAATTTCCAATTTGAATTTGTCCGAAGTTTCCATGACGGGGACCGGTACGATGGGTGCGCTGGCGGCCCTTGCGATCAACACAACCATCGACAACGTCGCGGTCGACGGTGCGTTGGGCGTTGTCATTTCCCGAAACCGTTGGTGGCATCGTCGGGGAACTGCGGGGCGCAAGATCAGTCGTGAGCAACAGCAGTTATACCGGGACGATCACGACGACCAACAATACCGATTTAGCGTTTAGTTTGGGCGGTCTTGTAGGTGCCTCTGCCGGGACGGTCGATAATAGCAGCTTCGATGGGACCATAATCGAGCGCGGTCTTACGTTGAGTTTGCGCAGTGTTGGTGGCGGCGTCGGGACCAATCGCGGGATCGTAAGCAACGTCACCACAGCAGGGGACATGCAAATCGAGGGGACCGGAGGTACACTTCGATTGGGTGGCCTTGTGGGTGATAACCGATCTTTCGAAGGCATTGCGGGATCCGAAAGCAACATCGCGGTTGGTGTCGTGAACCCGACAGACGATGAAATCCACGCTGGCGGCCCTAACGGGGTGGAATATTGGAAGCATCACAGACTCCCGCTCGACGTCGACTGTGACGGTATCCAGCGGCAGCGAAGTGCTATCGATTGGCGGGCTGATCGGTTTCAACAATAATTCGCCGGTGCGACCTGTCGAAGGCGTGGCTGCGTCCGGCGCCGTGACCGTAACCGGAACCGCCGCAGACAATGGTGGTACCGCACATGTTGGCGGGCTGGTCGGAGAAAATCTCGGCACCATCGCACAGGGTGCGGCCTCGGGGGATGTTTACGTATTTGCCGGGCTGACGCAATTCTCCGTAGGTGGCTTTGCCGGGGCGAACAATCAATCGGAATCGGCGGGGGAGCTGTCATCGTCTATCGCCAGTGGTAGTGTTGAACTGGTCTCGGAATACGGTGGCAGCGTCGGCGGCTTCGTCGGCGAAAACGGAGGAAGCATCACAGACGCGGTCGCTACGGGCGATGTCGAATTCGCCGTACCACTTCCAGAGGCAGGACCGCTTAACCGCGCCTATGTGGGCGGATTTGCAGGGCTTAACGCAGGCATAGCCGAACGGACCGTTGCGCGTGGCAACGTAAGCGCTGCTACCAGCTTGACCAACGCGGATGTCGGTGGCCACACCGGATACAACATCTTTGCAACAATTCTGGACAGCTACGCCAATGGCGATGTGCGGCTGGCTTCAAACGTGGATGGCACAGTCGGCGGCCTTGTTGGCACAACCGCTGAGGGCGATATTACAAATACATATGCCAGCGGAGCCGTCAGCACTCTGGGGGGAGGGGGCGATAGCTCGTTTGCTTTGGCTGCCGGAGGTCTGATTGGCCAGAACATTGATGATGGGGAGCTAGCCCCGACAACAGTTACCGCGTCCTATTGGGATACGGTGGCATCAGGGCAAGCTGACGGGGGCGACCTGACCCTTGGATTTGGCCTGACGACAGATCAACTGGAGGCCACTGCGTCCTTCTTCGAATTTGCGCAGGCGCAGGGCTGGAACTTTGACGCGGTATGGGCACCGGGCGCGGCAGGCCGCTATCCATCGATCTATACGGTCGACCGCGTTGTCTTTGCGCGACCCGACGCGTTGGAACTCACCTACGGTCAGACAACGGACGCCACAGCGACTGGCATCGTGGCGGGTGGGCCTGAGTTATATGTCTTTGCCGAAGTCGCAGAGACCCTTGATACGACACCTGTCTTCGCGACGTTGACTTTCAGTGATAACCTGGTTGGCGCTCAAACCTTTTGCTGTTGATACCTCTCCTCTAAGTAGTTCGCGCTTGCAGGAATATTCCGTTGTGGCGTTGGAGGGGGCGGCTGTGATTATCCCCGCACCGCTGACGCTGACGGCAAATGACGCCACCAAGACCTACGGTACGGCGCTGGCCTTTGACGGCACGGAGTTTGCTGTGACGGAGGGGACGCTGTTCTTTGGCGACACGGTCGACACGATCACGCTAGGCTCTGCCGGAGCGGTGGACACGGCGCAGGTCGCTGGCAGCCCCTACGCGATCACGGCGGATGGGCCGGTCACCGGCAGCGGCACAGACAATTACGCGATCAGCTACGTCGACGGAGCGCTCACGGTCACCCCCGCGCCCCTGACGCTGACGGCAGATGACGCCACCAAGACCTACGGCACGGCGCTGGCCTTTGACGGCACGGAGTTTGCTGTGACGGAGGGGGCGCTGTTCTTCGGCGACACGGTCGACACGATCACGCTAGGCTCTGCCGGAGCGGTGGACACGGCGCAGGTCGCTGGCAGCCCCTACGCGATCACGGCGGATGGGCCGGTCACCGGCAGCGGCACAGACAATTACGCGATCAGCTACGTCGACGGAGCGCTCACGGTCACCCCCGCGCCCCTGACGCTGACGGCAGATGACGCCACCAAGACCTACGGCACGGCGCTGGCCTTTGACGGCACGGAGTTTGCTGTGACGGAGGGGGCGCTGTTCTTCGGCGACACGGTCGACACGATCACGCTAGGCTCTGCCGGAGCGGTGGACACGGCGCAGGTCGCTGGCAGCCCCTACGCGATCACGGCGGATGGGCCGGTCACCGGCAGCGGCACAGACAATTACGCGATCAGCTACGTCGACGGAGCGCTCACGGTCACCCCCGCGCCCCTGACGCTGACGGCAGATGACGCCACCAAGACCTACGGCACGGCGCTGGCCTTTGACGGCACGGAGTTTGCTGTGACGGAGGGGACGCTGTTCTTTGGCGACACGGTCGACACGATCACGCTAGGCTCTGCCGGAGCGGTGGACACGGCGCAGGTCGCTGGCAGCCCCTACGCGATCACGGCGGATGGGCCGGTCACCGGCAGCGGCACAGACAATTACGCGATCAGCTACGTCGACGGAGCGCTCACGGTCACCCCCGCGCCCCTGACGCTGACGGCAGATGACGCCACCAAGACCTACGGCACGGCGCTGGCCTTTGACGGCACGGAGTTTGCTGTGACGGAGGGGGCGCTGTTCTTCGGCGACACGGTCGACACGATCACGCTAGGCTCTGCCGGAGCGGTGGACACGGCGCAGGTCGCTGGCAGCCCCTACGCGATCACGGCGGATGGGCCAGTCACCGGCAGCGGCACAGACAATTACGCGATCAGCTATGTCGATGGCGCGCTCACGGTCACCCCCGCACCGCTGACGCTGACGGCAAATGACGCCACCAAGACCTACGGCACGGCGCTGGCCTTTGACGGCACGGAGTTTGCTGTGACGGATGGGACGCTGTTCTTTGGCGACACGGTCGACACGATCACGCTAGGCTCTGCCGGAGCGGTGGACACGGCGCAGGTCGCTGGCAGCCCCTACGCGATCACGGCGGATGGGCCGGTCACCGGCAGCGGCACAGACAATTACGCGATCAGCTATGTCGACGGAGCGCTCACGGTCACCCCCGCACCGCTGACGCTGACGGCAGATGACGCCACCAAGACCTACGGCACGGCGCTGGCCTTTGACGGCACGGAGTTTCTGGCTGAAGGACTGCTTCTTGATGACACTGTCGCTTTGGTGGCGTTGGATAGTGATGGGGCCGCTGCGGACGCTTCGGCGATTGGCAGCCCTTATGATATTGTGATTGAGGAGGTTGTTGAAAGTGAAGGTTTGCCCAATTACGATATCACTTTCGTGAATGGTGCGCTTACAGTTTCGGGATTGGTCACCACACCCATTCCTTCCCCGCTGCCGAATGTAACTTTGCCTCAGCCCGCCGACACCATCGTGCTGACCTTACCGGATGACAGCACGCAGCCAGCAGGGACCGGAACGGCGCAGGCAAGCAGCTCGGCCTCTCTGGGGCAGGCGACCGAAACACTGGCCGATGTACGGCAGATTGCGACCACGTTGGAAATTGCGGCTGCGGCTTGCGATGATGGTTCCGATAACGTCGATCAATACTTGGCCTGTCTGACGGATGCGCTTGACGACTTTGCGGATGAGCTTGACGATATTTCAACCGACCTGCCCCCTGGGCTGCAGGATGTTGCACGCATCGTGCGGGACGCACGCCAGAACGTTGAAAACGCGCGCCTGCGGGCTCGGTCACGCCTTGCAACTGCCACCTCTGATGCGGAGCGCGAAGCAATCCTTCGCGACGCTGTAGGTGAGGCCCGCGTTGCCCTGAGCGCGGCTGCAACTGATATTCGCAAAGCCATCACGTTTGTGAGGGCCGACGATCCGGAGCTGGCCGCCGTGCAGCGTGCGACCATCACAACAGTGGCCTCGGCGATTGATAACGTTTCAATCGAATTGAGCCGCGCGGTCGGACTATGAGAAACCCATGCGACTGATATTTGTTTTCTGCGTGCTTTGGCTGAACTTTGCAGGGGCGGCCAAAGCAGAGACACGTGTTGCGCTGGTGATCGGTAATTCGGACTACAAGAATATTGCCACGCTGGAAAACCCCCGCAATGACGCGCTGGATATTTCAGTGGCCCTGGAGGGATTGGGTTTTGACGTCACATTGGAAATCGACGCCACGCAGGCGCGATTTGCGAACCTGATCACAGCATTCGGTGAAAAGGCAAAGTCAGCGGATGTTGTGCTTTTGTATTATGCGGGCCACGGGTTTCAGGTGGACGGGCGCAACTATGTGGTTCCGACAGATGCTGCGATTTCTAAGGCTGCGGATGTGACGCGGGAAACGTTACAGCTGGATCAGCTGCTGCGTGCGATGGAACGATCGGATGGCGTGAAGCTGGTGTTTCTGGATGCCTGTCGGGACAATCCTTTTGGCGTGGCAATCGAAGATCCACGCGTTGGAAAGGGTCTGGCGCGGGTGGGGACTGCGGCGAACTTTCTTTTCTCATATGCCACACAGCCGGACAACGTTGCCTATGATGGAACGGGCCGAAACAGCTTTTTCACCGAAGCGATGCTGCATCATATCTATACGGCGGGGCAGGATGTGGCGCAGATGATGATTGGCGTTCGTCGCGATGTTTTGGCGGCAACCGGTGGCAAGCAAATCCCGTGGGAAAATTCGTCGCTGACCCGCAGCTTTCAGTTTAACATCAGCCCGGAAACAATTTCCGAAGAAAGCATGCTCTATCAGATTGCGGTGGACGAACGCGACCCAGATTTGTTGAACCTTTATGTTGATCGCTATCCGGCGGGTTCCCATGCAGCAGAGGCGTTGGCATTTCTGGAAACAGGGACGCAGACCCGTGCGATTGAGCGGCGCGATGAAGCTGACCGCACGCAAAGGCTGTGGGAGCTGGCCCGCAGAAGCCGGATGCGGCCCTTGCTTGAGCTGTATGTCAGCCGTTATCCGGATGCGCCAAACCGCCAAGAGGCGGAGCGTCTGCTAAGCAATATCCCACGGCCAGAAGACGCAACAGCGGGTAAAATTTGCGAACGGCTGGCCACCCATCCAAGGGATGCAACAGCTGAAAACGAGGGCGTGCCGCTATCGCGGTTGCAGCAAAATGCTGTCGCTGCAATTCAGGCTTGTAGTGCGGCGGCGTCACGCACACCGGAACTGCCGCATTACGTCGCGCTTTTGGCGCGGGCCACCGCGGCGGCCGGTGATCTGGAGCGTGCGATTGTGCTGTATCGTGATGCGGCAAGCCGTGGCGATCTGCGCGCGATGGTCAGTCTTGCCCAGCTAAACGAAAACGGCACCGCAATGAAAAAAGATTCCGCGTGGGCGCTGGCCTTGTACGAACAGGCTGCCAAAGGTGGCAGCCATGATGCAATGATCAATCTGGCGATCACCCTCTTAGAAGGGCGGACGGTTGCCGCTGATCCTGCACGCGCCATCACATTGTTAAAACAAGCGTCCGATGAAGGATCGGCCAAGGCGACTTTCAACCTTGGTGTGCTGGCACAGGACGGCATGGCTGATGGGCCAGAAGCGGCGTTAGAGTATTTCGAACGCGCAGCGCGGGATGGCGAGGTGGCGGGCTACCGCGCCGCAGCAATTCTGCTCGACGAGGGACGAGGCATATCGCGCAATCCCTCAAAGGCAGCGACAATGTTGCTTCGTGGTGCAGCGGAGGACCGCGGCGATATCCTGCGCCAGTTGACGACTGCGTCCGACCAATGGTCGCCCGACACGATCCGCGCTGTTCAAGGGTTGCTCAAGGAAGCCGGATATTATGCGGCGGCGGTGGATGGCTTGCCGGGGCCGAGTTTTACAGCAGCACTTGAAAAATGGCGCAATGGCGGATTCGAGGCGGCGATACTGAACTGAATAGGACTACTTTCAAACACTGCCGCATCAAGGCCGCGCGTCGATGATGCGCGAGGCGACACCAACGATTTCTCCCTCTCGCCCTTCAAGTGTTTCCGCCAACGCTTCAGCTAATGACGTGACGCTTTCATCGCGAGGTCGGCGCATATCGAACAACGGGGTTTTCGACAGGATCGCAACAATCTCTGACTTGCCATAGCTTTCTGAATCAACCTGAATGGCAAGGCGCGTCGGGTCATCCTGCAATGCCGAGATCGGCCATAACACACGAATTTGCCGCAGCCCGTTTTCAACCATGCCAAGTTCGTCAATCATATGTTCGGTCTGGTTGATGTTTGGCAGAATATTAAAGACTTTGCCGGTGTTATCCACCACTATGACCCAAAGCGAGGCACCGCTAATCGTAGCAGGAAGGTGCACATCTACCACCGGGTTTTCGCCGGTATGGTAAATGCCGCTCATCACCGCTTCGCCTGTTGCTGCGCGCCCTAACAAAATGGAAACCGCAGCCGAAGTCGCAGCGGGCATCACCGCGCGGATCGCACACAGGTCAGAATTGAGCACAGTTGTTTCGACCCGCAGCGCGCGTTCGCCGATCATCGGAGTCAGAACGTTTCGCACGGCTTCAACGTCTTCCGGCTTCGCAAGATCGCCGGTTACAGTAACGGGATCAAACATTGCGTAGCTGTCGTTTTCTGCGCCAAGCAGGGACAGCGTGCCGCATGTCGCATATTCAGCCAGTATGTTCTGCAAGACACCGGTGTTTAGGGTTTCGGGGCCTGCAAGGATGCTGCTTTGCAATTGCATACCGCTGCGTGTGGTCCAGTTTTGCAAGGCTGCGATCATCGCATCGCGCGTAGGCGCGTCAGGCGCCAGCGCCGAAAGCGCGACGTCATCATCCGCTACATCAAGCTGCCAGTCGGACAGGGGCTCCAAAAGGGTTACTAACTCGGCTACTTCTTCGGGCCACGCGGGGTCGGGCAGGCCATCTGCGATCACCACCGCGCCTTCAGGCGCGGGCTCGCCTGTGGTGCCCGAATACGCCGCGCGCAACAACGCCGCACTGTCTGCGTCGGGGGCGTGACCGACAAATGTGCTGCCATCAGCACCATCCGTTGCGCTGAGAGTATAGGGGCTGACCAAAGGCAGGGCAGGGGTGAAAACTGTATCAAGCGCGCCGGACAGATAGATCCCTGCGCCGATGACCACGACGGCAATTGCGCCAGACGCCAGCATCCCGGCGCGGCGATTTTTCTTTCTCTGCGGTCCCTTGCCCTTATGGGTATCGGGTTTAAGCCAGCGATCTAGCTGATCCTGCGCAGCAAGTGCGGTCGCAGGCCGGTCGTCGGGGTTTGGCGCGCTGAGCAAAGTGATCAAATCCGCAAGCGGAGATGCGATGCCAGATACATCCAGCGGGTTTCGCTTAAATCGGACTACATCGCCTGGATTGTTTCCCACGTCGGGCACTTCGCGCCGCGCCACGGCCAATAGCGACGCCCCGAGCGCGTATAAATCTGCGCGAAAATCGGCCTGACCATCAAGCTGCTCAGGCGCGGAGTATTCATATTTGCCCGCAAACGTATTGCCGACAATTGTGCGGGCCCCCGCTGCGGTATCCTTGGCAATGCCGAAGTCTATGATTGTCGCCCGTTCGGCCTCCCCCCCGCGCAGGATAATATTATCAGGCGATAAATCGCGGTGAACGATGCCTTGAGCGTGGGTCGCGTCAAGGCCTGACAAAACGCGGTGCGCCACGATCAGTAGTTCGCGATCACTGACCTGCCTTTCAAACATCAACTCGCTCAGAGGGGTGCCTTCGACGTAGTCCATCACCAAAAACACATGCCCGTCATCTGTGCGCGAACATTCAGAATAGCGCACCACCGCGTCATGCATGATATTGCGCATCTGCTCTTCGCGCTTCATCAGTTCCAGATAATCGGCGTTCCCTGAGAACTGTGCGCTTAGCGCCTTGATCGCTGACTTCCGGTCCGTAATCTGGTTTGTCGCCAGATACACTTCGCCCGTGCCGCCGCGGCCCAACACGCCCTCAATCTCATAAGTGTTGTTAAGCACTTGGCCTGTTTGGAAGATGTCAGAAGGCTTGGGATCTTTCATCAAATGATCCTCTCTTCGTAAGAAATATTCAAAAGTGTCGATTCAAAATGATTTTGAGTCTACCATAGCGGGAGAGTCTATTTTGACCAAATCCAGAGTTTTGTTTTTTTATTAATTTAATTTCATCGGAGGGTGTCCCGATATGTCCGCACGCGGATCCAATGAGACCATCAAACGTAAAGAACTGGTTGGCAAGTTGAACGCGACCTGTTTGAAGAGCTTTTCCGAGGCTGCGCAGTCCGCGAAACGGCGAGGAAATCCCTATGTGGAGCTGGTGCATTTCATCACCGCCCTTGCCGATACCGAGGGGTCTGACCTTGCATTGCTGATGCAGGTCGCGGGCGTGGACCGGCATAAATTTGACGGGGATATTCTGAAAGCGACGGATGCCTTGCCCCACGGGGCCGGATCAGTCGAAGAGTTTTCAGATCATATCTTTCGCGCGATACAAGAAGCGTGGAATTACGCGACCTTCGAGTTCGGCGATGACACCGTCCGGTCTGCCTATGTGATCCTGGCAGCGTTAAAAGTGCCGGTACTTGAGGGATTGTTGTTCAAGATCAGCCTTGAATTTGATAAATTTGACGTCGCTTCAATGGCATCGGATTTGGAAAATCTGCTGTCGGATTCGATCGAACGCAGCGCCGACGCAGCCGAGCCGGCAGCCTCTGGCAAAAAGAAAGCTCCGGGCGGGAAATCGGCGCTAGACCTATATGCGACCAACTTGACCGAGCGTGCGCGCACTGGAAAAATGGACCCGGTGGTGGGGCGCGATCCGGAAATTCGCCAGATCGTCGACATCCTGATGCGGCGCAAGCAGAACAATCCCATCCTTACCGGCGAAGCGGGCGTGGGCAAAACGGCAGTGGTGGAAGGATTTGCGCAACGGCTGGCCAAAGGCGATGTGCCGCCCCAGTTGCGGAACGTCGAATTACAGATGCTTGATATCGGCCTGATGCAAGCGGGCGCCAGTGTGAAGGGTGAATTCGAAAAGCGGTTAAAAGCCGTGATCGAAGAGGTGCAGTCAAGCGACACACCGATCATCCTGTTCATAGATGAGGCGCACACCCTGATCGGGGCGGGCGGTTCCGCCGGAACAGGAGACGCTGCAAACCTGCTTAAACCCGCGCTGGCGCGTGGCGAACTGCGCACCATCGCCGCAACAACATGGGCTGAATATAAGCAGCATATCGAACCTGATCCAGCGCTCACGCGGCGGTTTCAGGTGGTCAAGATCGACGAACCCGATGAAGCAAAAGCGATCCTTATGTGCCGCGGCGTTGCGGGCGTTTTGGAAAAGCACCATCAAGTCGAACTGCTTGATGAGGCGATAGAGGCTGCCGTGAAGCTGTCCCACCGCTATATTCCCAGCCGCCAATTGCCCGACAAGGCAATCAGCTTGCTGGATACCGCCTGTGCGCGTGTCGCAGTCAGCCAGCATGCAACTCCGGCCGAGGTCGAGGATGTCCAGCGGCGGCTGGATGCGCTGGAAATCGAGCAAGGCATAATCGAGCGGGAAGAAGCCATTGGCATCGAAGTAGCAGAGCGTAAAGCAACCGTAGAAGCATCGCTGGTTGAGGCGCATGCTGCTTTTGACGCAGCCAACTTACGGTGGGCCGCCGAAAAAGAAATGGTGGCTGAAATCCTTGACCTGCGCGCGCAATTGCGTGGCTTGGGTGCGGCTGTCGATGAAACCGGTGATCTGGGCGACGCGGACGACGACATGATGGAAGAACTGGACGCCGAAGCGCCCGCCGACACACAAGCAAATGAAACGGCAGAGAGCCCGCCGTTCGACCGTGCAGAAGCTCTTGCTACGCTCAAAGACCGGATGGGTGCATTAGCGGCGGCACAGGGGGAAACGCCGTTGATCCTGCCTTCGGTGGACAGGTTAGCAGTGGGGTCGGTTGTTCAGGACTGGACAGGCATTCCGATGGGCCGGATGCTGGCTAGCCAGACAGAACGCGCGCTGTCGCTTGCCGCAACGCTGGCTGAACGTGTGGTTGGACAAGATCACGCAATGGAAATGATCGCCGCCCGTATCCAGACCTCGGCTGCGGGGCTAAAGCCGCCGGAAAAACCCGTGGGTGTCTTCATGCTGTGCGGGCCGTCCGGTGTTGGTAAAACAGAAACCGCACTGGCACTGGCAGAGCTGATGTATGGCGGTGAGAACAACCTCATCTCCATCAACATGAGCGAGTTTCAAGAAGCGCATACTGTCTCCACCCTAAAGGGGGCACCGCCCGGCTATGTTGGCTACGGCAAGGGCGGCATATTGACCGAAGCGGTTCGCCGCAGACCCTATTCGGTCGTTCTGCTGGACGAGGTGGAGAAAGCGCACCCTGATGTGCACGAGATTTTTTTCCAAGTGTTTGATAAGGGCATGATGGATGACAGCGAAGGCCGACGGATCGATTTCAAGAACACATTGATCTTGTTAACCTCGAACGTAGGCTCTGACGAAATCATGGCGATGACGTCGGATGGCACTGAAACCGCTGATCCTCAGGAATTGAACGGGGCGCTGCGCGCGCCGCTATTGAACGTTTTTCCTGCGGCGCTTCTGGGTCGTGTTGTAACGATCCCCTATTTGCCGCTTGGGGATGCGATGATTGAGGCAATCTCGACCCACAAATTGCGCAGCTTGGCCAAACGTCTGTCTGACGGCTATGGCGCTGAGCTGGTTATCGGTGATGGCGCGCTACAGGTGATCAAAGACCGCTGCACCGAGATAGAAAGCGGCGGGCGAATGATCGATGCGATTCTGACAAATACGCTGATGCCCGAACTCAGCCGGCGGATACTGAATTATCGGCTGGACGGACGCGAGCTGTCCAAGGTGACGGTAACGGGTGGCGCTGAGGGCTTTGATTACCGCTTTGAGTGAGTGCGATTAGTTCTGCCACAACATGCAAACACCCAGACGTGCAGCATAGGATGACGGCCATGAAAGAGTGCAGAAAAGCGAAGCAATTTCGTGCGGGTGTGACCTGTTGTTCGCGCGCTCTGCTATCTGACGCGCTGATGTTTCTGATTGCCGGATCAACTTATCCAGCAGGGGGGTATCGGCGATGATTGCCCTTTCGGGTGCGATCCCTTCACAGGCAGCGCTTGTGTCTGTTGGTGGCACGGCGAATATGCTGGCGCGTTGGGACAGGTTTGTCGACACGGCCCGACCGTATCTGACAGCAGACACGTCCAAAGATGCCCGCTGTTGGCGATTTGTTTGCGCGCCCGGAATCCTGGATGCAGGTCCTGTCGCCGGTGTCTGGCGCGTCAGCCGAACAAGCCGTGGCAATACATATCCTGTTGCGGTTCTGGCCAGCGATGTAGCCGCGGACGCGAGCGATCCTTGGTTTGAAGCAGCCGATCAGATGCTGGCAGGTGCGATAGAGTACGGTCACCGTCTTGATCACATCACCGCGCACCTTCGCCAACTGCCAATCATGCAAAAGAGTACCTGCCGCGAAGACGGGGCGCGGTTCTGGTTCGAAGACTGGGAAGTCCACGAACTATATTTCCCAAACATTCATGACTTGGCGGCTGGGGGCTTCGCCCAAATGCTAGAGCCGCGTCCAGTGTTGGAGGATGGGTGATGGGGAATACCGTCTATGCTGAAAACATGGGCTATTTCCACAAAGGCAGCGGGGGCAAAGGGATCGCGCCCGGGGATGTCTGCCTGACGCCGCCACCGCCACCGACAGGGCCGATCCCCGTGCCTTATGTGAACATGCTGAGCGCTGGGGATCTGGCGAAAGGATCAAAAACCGTCAAGATCGAAGGCAACCCGACAGCGCTGGAAAACGCCTCGTACATCTCGACAAGCACAGGCAACGAACCAGCAACCCAAGGCGGTGGTGTTGTTACCCACAAGACCAAGGGCAAAGGCAGTTTCAAGCTGTGGTCATTCACCGTCAAAGCGGAGGGCAAAGGGGTCTGCCGCCACGGCGATCCGATGGAGCAAAACACGGCCAGTCCAATGCCGAACTGCATTGATGCAAGTGCCCTTGAAAGCTTTAAGGTCATGCTGGGCGACAATTTTGGAAAGCCTTGCACCAAGGCTTATAAACGTTCGGACCACGCCCCTGCCATCACGGATGATCAATACGAAGCATGCCTTGGTGGACCTTGCTGGGAATGCGCGAAGGACCCCGATACCGATCCTGGTGTTTGGGATACCTTGATAGACAGCGTCGAAGGAGAGGGCGATGAACGTATCTCGGTTATGGTGGACCGGGATCGCAGCAAGACGCACTATAAATCAAAAGATGGAAAAGAAGCTTTCACTCCGGATCACCAGCCACCATTGGTCGTCGCATGGTACATGGGGGGCTGCCATCTGAAGGACTCTGCTTTTAAAGACGAGATGAAGACGAAAGAACGTGTGAATCCGCATTGTAGAAAACATGCGCAAAGCCAGGGCAGCCGCGCCAAGGCCTTTGCAAGCTCCGAATACTAGAAAAGGATACTGGTTGTGGATGATACATTTGATAGTTTGCAGTCAGCATATATCGATGAACTGAGGGCACTGAAGCCCGAGCTCTATCATTGGTGGATGCAATTAACCGGCATCACGCAGATGAACGAGGCGCCGCCAGAGGAATTTGAAACAACTTGGCCAGTGAAAATATCCGGACACCCCCGGTTGCTCGAAGTTTTTCGTCGGTACTATATGAAAATCGAAGATTTAAACGATGACGGGTTTGAAGCCGCTGCCGCAAGGGCTGAGAATCCTGCTGACCCTTCGGATTGGATGGAACAAACAGACCCCCCGTCAGTAGGCTATGCCAATCCTGTTGATCTGCTTGTTTGGGATCTTCAGGATCTTGCGCCGGATGTTTTCAAGATGGCGGCCGGGGTCGTATTTGTGCCGGTCGGACTGAACCAACATGATGAAAGGGTGTAAGAATGGATTTGATGGATCGCCCCCATACATCCAATGGTGAACATCGGCTGCTGCAAATGATGATCGACGTTGGCATTCATGTAGAACTCGCGCGTCAGGATCGCGCATATGACAATGCTAGCGATGCACATCAAAAATTGTTTGATGGATACGTCCCCCTTTTGCGGCAAGGCTATAAAGAGGCCCTTCCTTGGTGGGAGGGAACAGTGCGTTCAGCCGGACGTTCTGGCAAGATCGATGAGGAATCCCTGGAAGAGGCCTATGATGCACGCATGGCAGGGCCTGCCTCGGACCCCCGGATTGTTTGGATCGTTCGTTTGATATGGTTGAAGTGTTGCAAGATCAACGAGAGCGAACCGTTTCATGCTATCCGGCCAGAATATTTGATGGTGCGCTGGCTTATCGACGCAGGCGAAAACGAACTGGTCCGATTGTTGGCTTGCATGCCTTACTGGCCCATCGGCCTTAATGCCGATGGCAACTGGTGCTGACCGATGGGCTTTGATGTCTGGCTGGAAAACAGGACACCGTTTGACGCGGCCACCCATGTTCAGTTGGACGCTGACGGACAGGAGGTAGTGTTGGTCATGGTATCGGCCAGTTTCGAAACCAAAGGCCAAGAGTTGGAAATTGCAAAAAGCCAGTTACCGGTTTGTTTTGCTGATGAACCCTTCGGCGATCCCGTACGCTCCTCGAACCGCTATGAGGCTGACATTGCGCTGTCCAAACCAAAAGTGGATGTTATCGTGGTCGGCCGCGCGTATGCGCCGGACGGAAAGCCGGCCGAACATGTGGATGCGGGGTTGGCAGTTGGCAATTTGCGGAAAATTCTACGGGTCACTGGTGATAGGTTAGAGACGATGGGCGGTGTAAGTCGGCCAAAACCCTTCCTGACAATGCCGTTGATTTGGGAACGCGCATTTGGCGGAACCGATGATGACGGGAACATCGACTTGCGCAATCCTGTGGGGATCGGTTGGAAGGGTGCAAAGTCAGCAGATCCGGAAGGGAGATCGGACCTTCCGAATATTGCATACGCAGGCGATGATGGCCCTGATCCTGAACCTGCGGGGTTTGGTTTTGTCGGGCGCGGTTGGCAGCCGCGGCTGTCACTTGCCGGCACATATGATGAGGCATGGCTTGCGGATCAATGGCCTCTGGCCCCCCATGATTTCAACGCCCTTCATAACCTTGGCGCACCGCCAGACCAGCAATTCGAGAAACTACCTGAACGCAGCAAGGTTTCTTTGGTCAACATGACCCCGGATGGCCGATGGAACTTCTCTTTGCCCGGCTTGCGCTTGCCGGCGCATCTGATCTACGCGGACCGTGTGGAAACGGTTACTCCAATGCCTGACACGGTCATTCTGGAACCGGAGCTGAAACGGGTCACGCTAAAGGCACGCATCGCTGTCACACTTGTGCGCAACACCCCGCGCCTAAGAGGCATCGCCTTGGGGCATGTTTCTCCGGTTTGGCTGAATGCGCGGCGCAAGGGAAAGGCGTATTTCAACCCGCGCGGCGGAGACGGCACGTTGGATGATGTGCCCGTGTGGGCGCCATGAATTCGCTGTTCGTAGAAGGACTGGGGCTTGTCACCGCAGCGGGATTGACCTGCGCGCAATCGACCAATTCATTCTTGGCGGGGGTGACCGGCTTCACCGAAGAAGTTGCTGGTGACCAGATGGAGTTGCAGGTCCTGGCGAAAGTGCCTGCCGACTGGCGCTTACGCCGTACTTCTTCGCAGTGGTTGGTGAACCTCGCAGCCCGCGCCGGACGCGAGGCCATGGCCGAAGCAGGGGCAGAGCCAGCGCAGACGCTATTGATCTGCACCCCGCCAGAGATGTACCGCGACCATGCCTGTTGGGCAGAAATGTCGCCCGATACCTTTCTGACTGATCTACAGACCAAGCTTGGTGGGACCTTCGCCAAGGGGTCGCGATTGGTGGACGGCGGAGCCGCCGCAGGGGTCGGTCTTTTGCCTGACGTGGCCGATGCGCTTGGGCAAAGCAGCGTTAGTCGGGTCCTGTTGATCGGTGTCGACTCGCTTATCGGGCGCGCAGATTTGGACCGTTTCCGAACAGCTGGCCGCTTACAGGGGCAGACTGCGCAGGGCCTTGTGCCCGGAGAAGGTGCAGGCGCGGTGGTGCTGTCATTGAACCCGTGTCGCGGCATGGCCGTGCGTGGTGTCGGGCTGGCAACTGAACCTGATCCAGTCACGGGGACACGGCAAAGTCAGGGGCGCGGTATGGTGTCGGCATTGAAAGCTGCTTGCGCCTCTCCCGATCAACCGGAAAGCGATATCATTTTCGCGGTGAGTAATCTCAATGGTGAACGTTATGCAGCGCTAGAAATGCTGGTTTTCCGGGCGCGGTTCTACAGAACACATCGGGAATATATGGCCACGGCCTATCCCGCCATGAGTTTTGGTGAAACAGGCGCTGCCGGCGGCGCGATTGCGCTGGCGGTTGCGGCCGATGCCTTCCGAAGGGGCCACGCGCCCGGCGCACATGCGATGATCGAGATTACTTCCGAAAGCGGGATGCGGGCAGGGGTATTTGTATCGGGCGTTTAGGGCTGCGCCAGAATTCCGTTTCGCGATGCGTCACAACTGACCGCTTGATATGCGCACTCCTTTAGGCAACCCTGTGATGTGGCCTGACAATTCATAAGCGGCCCCTTGGAAGGAGACCTGAAAGTGATAAAGACTCTTTCGTTATTGGCGGCCGTGCTGGCATGTCTGGCGGTCTATCTGATTGTATGGCCTGTGCCGGTCCGACCTGTGGCGTGGGAAGCACCCGAAGATGCCGGGTACACTCAGGAGTTTATCCAGAATGACCGCCTTGCGGCGCTTGAGTTAATTGATCTGGGCGGCCGGATTGGGCCCGAAGATGCCGACATTGGTCCCGACGGGTTGATCTATGTTCCTAGCCATAACGGGGAGATATTGCGCATCCGCACAGATGGCTCCGTCGAGCTGTTTGCGCAAACTGACGGCCGTCCGCTCGGGCTTGAATTTGCGCCGGACGGGACCCTTTACGTGGCGGATGCGTATCGCGGATTGCTGGCCATTGATCAGCTGGGCAAAGTTACCTTTCTTACCAATCAGGTTGAGGACGGGAGCCCCGTTCTTTATGCGGATGATGTCGATATCGCAGCAGATGGAAGTATCTATTTTTCCGATGCATCAACCAGATTTGGTGCAGAGGCGAATGGAGGCACGTTGGCAGCTTCCGTGCTGGACCTTGTCGAGCATTCCGCGAGCGGTCGTATTCTGAAATTCGACCCTGTTTCGGGCAAAACGACGGTCTTCGCCGCCGGACTGAACTTTGCCAATGGCGTTGCCATCAATGACGAAAGCACTGCCGTCTTTGTTGTGGAAACAGGCGCGTATCGTGTCTGGCGCTTTCCAATGGATGGTGGCGAAGGGCGTGTCATTCTAGACAACTTGCCGGGCTTTCCCGACAATATTAACCCTGCTTCGGATGGGACATTCTGGGTGGGTCTTGTTAGCCCGCGAAACGCCATAATGGACAAGCTTTCTGGCAACACATTCCTGCGACGTGTCATTATGCGACTGCCGGATGTGATGAAGCCTGCGCCGACCCGATACGGGTTCATCCTGCGCATGGACGCTGACGGACGTATAATCGAAACGCTTCAGGACCCGACGGGTAGCTATGCCCTTACGACTGGTGCCGTAACGCTTTCAGATGGGCGCGTTGTGGTGACGTCACTAACTGAACCGGCATTGGGTCTGTTGCAGCAGGATTAAGTGTCTAAAGAAGCACCCTAGCTATGCGGGGTCATTCGGTTGGGTTTGCTTGGTGGGCGATCTCGGGCTTTCTGTAGACCTAGAATATCACGCGCTTACCGCCATGTGGCGACAGGGCGTTGGTATATGCGGCACAATTGAATCGCGCGCTCGACCAGTGCGGCGCAAGCCGGTCGCGACCAAGCCGCTCCCCACTGCACATCAAAGGCAAGAGGAATGAACGTTTCGATGGAGAAGTCAAATATCCGCTCGTCTGCGTGCTTTCAATCTGGCCAGAGATTGTAATCGGCACAGCAGGGTTGTTGTCCTTTGTTGGCGACGATCAAGTGATGGCACCGTAGATAATGCAGGGGGTGGCCATAGCGGTCTCAGACATCAAAGAAGATGGTTTCAAGCGGCCCTTGCAGATGCACGTCGAATCGGTAGCTACCGTCATCTTGCTTTTTGGCCAGCAGGGTAGGGATGCGGTTCTGATGCTCGATCCTTGTCAGGATGGGATCAGCCGCGTTCGCCACCGTTTCGTCATCGAAATAGATACGGGTATGCAAACCGATGTTTATGCCCCGCGCGACAATCCATGCGGTGATATGTGGCGCTTGCATGCGGCCATCAGGAAAAGGAACGGCACCGGGCTTCACTGTCTCAAATACAAATTCGCCGGTGTCCATGTCACCCGGTGAACGTCCCCAGCCGGTAAAGTGCGGATCAGGTGTGCCGCGTGTTTCATTGGCAGACGGGAACAACCCCGCCGCGTCTGGCTGCCAGATTTCGACCATCGCATCGCGCAATGGCGTCCCTGTGCCGTCAAACACAATGCCTTTGATAGTGATCTCAGTGCCCTGAACCGGCCCCGTCTTCATGGAGGTCCCCAGATCACCGCCATATATATCGATGCCGGTAAAGTTCGGGGTGCAACCGATGTGAACATACGGCCCGGCGGTTTGGCTTGGGCTTTCGCGCAGATAATCCAGCTTTTGTACCATAATCACAGACCCTCTTTGCGGTTTTCGAAATAGGTTTGGCGTTGACCACGTAGAACGATATCAAACTTGAAGGCGCGGCTGTCCATCGGAACTGTGCGGTTCATGTCTAGTGGCGCAGTCAATGCGTCAATCGCTTCTTGGGTTTTCAGGATGCCAACGATGGGACACAGTTTGATGTGCGGATCACCTTCAAAATACATCTGCGTGATCAGGCGTTGCGCGAACCCGTGGCCGAAGATCGAAAAGTGGATGTGCGCCGGTCGCCAGTCGTTCATGCCGTTGGGCCAAGGATAAGGCCCCGGCTGAATTGTCGCGAACTCATAGCTGCCGTCTTCGGCTGTGATCGTGCGGCCGCAGCCGCCAAAGTTGGGATCAAGCGGGGCCAGATAGCTTTCTTTCTTATGCCGATACCGGCCGCCCGCATTTGCCTGCCAGAATTCAAGCAACGCACCGGGAACGCCGCGCCCGTTTTCATCCAGCACCCGCCCGTGCACGATGATGCGCGGGCCTATCGCGCTTTCACCAGTTTGGGCGTAGTTATGGATCAGGTCGTTATCCAGTTCATCCAGCATATTGTGGCCAAACACCGGCGAGGTTTCTTCGCTTAGCGTTGTCGGAAATGAAAGCAGCGCGGCCTGCGGGCTACGTTTGACGCTGGTTTTATACGGAGGTGTCAGCGCATCGGGCTGCCAATTGCGGTCTCGTGGGATGTAACCGCCAAGTTTCGGTGGCATTTTGAGGCTGCTCATAGGGTAACTCCCATCTCTGCATAAGTCTGTTTGGCGAGTTTGATCGCATGATTGGCTTTCGGCACACCAGCATAAACTGCGACATGCATGAACGCTTGTAACACGTCTTGGGGGCTGGCCCCTGTGTTGGCGGTGGCACGGACATGCATCGGGATTTCGTCAAAATTTCCGGTGGCGGCCAACAGGGCCAGCGTCAGCATCGACCGCTCGCGTTTGGCGATGGTATCGTCTGTCCAAAGAGTGCCCCATGCACCTTCGGTAATCATTGTCTGGAAAGGCTCATCAAACGATGATTTGGCCGCTTCGGCGCGGTCGACATGCGCATCGCCCAGAACTGATCGGCGCGTGGCCATGCCCTTTTCAAAACGGTCAGACATAGGCGTGCTCCTTTAGAAACGGGTTCAGGATCGCAGCAAAGGCTGCGGGATCTTCGACGCAGGGCAGGTGGCCTGCGCCCTCAATAACATGGAATTCCGCGTTCGGAATGAGGCCCGCAGTTGCAGCAACCAGATCGGGTGGGCTTGCGCCGTCGTGGCTGCCCGCAATCGTGAGGGTTGGCAGACGCAGAGCGCGGGTTGTTTCTGTCAGATCGGTGTTTGCGATCGCCGCACAACAGCCCAAGTATCCGGTCTGAGGAGTACGGGACAGCATTGCACCCCAAAGTCCGGCCTCGGGCGTGGACCGGAACTGCGGCCCGAACCAACGGTCCAGAATAGCGTTTTCCATTGAGGCAATTCCGTTGGCCTCAATCGCCGCGATCCGGTCGTGCCACGATGCGGCATCACCCATCTTGGCAGCCGTGTTTGACAGGACCAGCGCACGCACCAAATCTGGGCGGCGCGACGGCAAGTTTTGTCCAATCATGCCGCCGATGGACAGGCCGACAAAACTCACCGGACCCAAATCGAGTGCTTCGATCAGACCTTCGGCGTCTGCGGCAAGATCTTCCATCGAATAGGGACCATCCGGACGTTCAGACAGGCCGTGCCCACGTTTGTCAAAGCGGATAAAACGCAATCCCTTGGGCAGCAATGGCAGCAGCGCATCCCAAAGGCGCAGGTCAGTGCCCAACGAATTGGCAAAGACCACCGGCGCACCGGTCGGATCGCCGGCCTCTTGCACATGCAGGGCCACACCGTTTACGTGGATCGCGCGCATCAATACGGCAGCCCGACATAGTTTTCCGCCATCGCCTGCTGCGCCGCTTTGTTTGAACGCAGAAACTCGATTTCGGCCACTTGCATCTTCAGGTCGAACTCTGACTGGTCGGGATAGGTGTGCATAAGGGACGAGAACCACCAGCTGAACCGCTCCGCTTTCCAGACACGGGCCAGCGCCTTTTCGGAATAGGTGTCGATACCTTCGCTGCTGTCGTTTTCATAGTAATCGCGCAGCCCGTTATACAGGTAATGCACATCCGAAGCGGCGGTATTCAGCCCCTTGGCACCCGTGGGCGGCACGATATGCGCCGCATCCCCACATAGGAACAACCGCCCCCAGCGCATCGGCTCTGTCACAAAAGACCGCAAAGGCGCGATTGATTTTTCAATGCTTGGACCGGTAACCAGCTTTGCCGCCTGATCCGCCGGAATACGCCGTTTGAGCTCCTGCCAAAAAGCCTCATCGGTCCAGTCATTGGGGGAATCGCTGAGCGAACACTGGATGTAATAGCGGCTCAGGTTTTCGTTGCGCATAGAGCAAAGCGCGAAGCCGCGTGGTGAATTCGCATAGATCAGTTCATGATTGACGGGCGGAGTCTCTGACAGGATGCCAAGCCATCCAAAGGGGTAAACCTTTTCGTATTCACGGCGGACCTCCAGCGGAATGGTCTGACGGCTGACACCGTGAAAGCCGTCACAGCCTGCGATGAAGTCGCAATCAATCCGGCGCCCGTTGCCTTCAACGGTATAGGTGATGTGCGGTGCCTCAGAATCTGCGCCTTGGATAACGACGTCTTCGACGTTGAATTCAATGATTCCACCAGCCTTTTCCCGCGCGTCATATAGATCACGCGTCACCTCCGTCTGGCCATAGACCATGACCGGCGTGCCGGTGTGTTCTTTGAAATCAACGCGGAACATCTCATCGCCATAAGAAATCAATGTGCCGTCATGAGGGATACCTTCGGCATGGAGGCGTTTGTCACAGCCCGCTTCGGCCATCAGCTCCACCAGCCCTTGTTCCAGAACGCCCGCGCGAATGCGGCCTAGCACATAATCCTTTGTCTTGCGTTCCAACACCACGCTGTCGATACCGCGCGTGTGCAAAAGTTGGGCCAGCAAAAGCCCTGACGGTCCACCACCGATGATTGCGATCTGAGTTTTCATCCCGTCCTCCCTGACTTTACTGGTTGATTGTGACATGTATTATTGGATAGTCAAAATGACATTTTGCGCAGTTTAGTTATCCAAAAAGGAAACCATATGGATCGCCGAATAAAGTTCAGGCATCTGGATGCGTTTAGCGCGATCGCACGTGCGCGCAGCTTCAAAGCCGCAGCAGAGCAACTAAACCTGACGCAACCGGCCATTTCCAAGACGCTGAAAGAGCTGGAAAAAATACTAGGTGTCGTTGTGATGGAACGCAGTCGATCCGGTGTTGAGCTGACTTCGGAGGGTGAGGTGTTTTTGCAATTCGCCGAACAAAGCAGTGCCGCGCTGCGCCAAGGGCTGCGTAGTATCAAGGCCACAAGCGAAACAGCAGGCCAATTGAGTGTAGGTGCATTGCCAAGCGTGGCGTCTTCGCTGCTGCCCGAAGCTGCGATTGCCTTTGCACAAAAGAGCCCCGACACCCTTTTGGAGATACATGAAGGACCACATCACGATTTGATTGCGCGGCTCAGAAGCGGGGGGATGGATTTGGTTATCGGTCGTCTGGGCAACCCTGACACCATGGTGGGATTAAGCTTTCAACAACTCTATTCAGAAGAAGTTGTGATTGTGGCCAGCCCTGACAGTCCGGCCAAACATCTGCGGGATTTTGCCGGGCTTGAAGCATTTCGCGTTCTGTATCCGCCCAAGGATTCCGCGATCCGCCCGCTGGTTGCAAGAATGCTGATCTCTCGTGGTGTGCCATTGTTTCGATACAGGATCGAGACAGCTTCACCCGCATTTGGCCGTTCCACGACAATGGGAGATCCCGACACTGTTTGGATCATCAGTAAAGGCGTGGTCGCCAACGATATTGCGCAAGGACGGCTTGTCCAACTCAAGATTGATATGTCTGCGACCCTTGGTGCTGTGGGGATCATGAGCCGTGCAGAGGAAGTGCCATCAGTCGCCACGCGTGAGTTTTCGAAACTACTTAACGAACTTACTTCGAACGGCGAATTCTCTCAAACACGCATTCAATAGAAAACTGTCCGCCCCGCTGGATGGCGATCAATTTCTGCTGCAACACCGGTCTGGATAACCACGGGGTCATGTACGCAGACGCACTATGGTCGCGCGCACAGAGGTGGGCACCATAGTTGAGATCGGTAAACAGGACAGGCATCAAGTACGCCTGCCTGCTGTGATCCGGCCTGACTTGGCCCCCTGTGACCCACAGAAAGAACGCCCGCGATGCTGACCGCGGGCGCTTTGTGAATTATCCCATCCGTTCGGATGCGAACGATCCCGGAGAAGCGGGGAAGACCACGGTTTTGTTGCCGTTCAGGAAAACACGCCGGTGGATATGTGCATGGATCGCGCGGGCCAGAACCTGGCTTTCGACATCACGCCCCAAAGACACATAATCGTCGGGGGATTGGGCATGGGTGACCCGCACGGTGTCTTGTTCAATGATCGGCCCTTCATCCAGATCTGCTGTCACATAGTGTGAGGTCGCACCGATCAGTTTCACACCCCTTTGGAAGGCCTGTTTGTAAGGGTTGGCACCTTTGAAGCTTGGCAAGAATGAATGGTGGATATTGATGATCTTACCGGACATTTTCTGGCACATCTGATCGGACAAAATTTGCATATAACGGGCCAGCACAATCAGATCGGCGCCAGTGTCTTCAACGATTGCCATGATCCTGGCTTCGGCGTCAGCCTTGTTTTCCTTGCTGACTTTAATGCAGTGGAACGGGATATCGTTGTTCACAACGACCTTTTGATATTCCATGTGGTTGGAAATCACCGCCACGATGTCGATCGGCAATGCTCCGATACGCCAGCGATACAGCAGGTCATTCAGGCAGTGGCCAAAGCGTGATACCATGATCACGACTTTCATTTTCACCGCCTCGTCGTGGAATTCATAGTCCATAGCAAACGAAGCCGCCGGCTCCGCGAAGTCTTTGGAAAGCGTTTCCAACTCTACATCGGTTTCGGTTTCGAAACTGATGCGCATAAAGAAATTGCCGGTTTCTTTATCATCGAACTGCGCTGAGTCGGTGATATTGCAACCATGGTCAGCAAGGTAATTTGCAATGATTGCGACGATGCCGCGCCGGGATTGGCACGTCACGGTGAGGGCGTATTTGCTCATGGGGGGTCCTGTTGAGGTTGACTTAGTAAAATGTGGGGCTGGGATGACAGCGATGCAGACCGCTCCATACTATGTGGGCGCTACGAATAACACTCCCCACGATGCTCAAACCAATTAGGTCTGAAGATAAACCACCAAGACTGTCGTCAGGCGCATCTTTCCATCGGGTGTGGTGTTTGGGAACCATCGATCCGGTAACCACAGATTTGAAGCCATTGTCGCAGATGGCCCTGATACCACATCGCGTCAAAGTCATTTTCGCCGGCATCCTTGCGCGCGATCCCGCCATGCTGGAAGGTTGGAAAAATGTCGGATTGTTCGTTCAGGGTGGTCAAGGAAAGGGACCCGTTGCCGTTTTCAATCTTGGACAGCACCCGATGGGTACGCAGTTCGCCACCAATCGCAACCTCCAAGACTTTTCACGCCCCCCGCAGATGCGAGGCAGGTCTTGCGCGCTGTCTGGGGATTTATGCTACTGATGCGGCAGCGGTGATCAGGGCATGATGCAAGGACTTAGCGGATGCGCGCGGGCCAAGAATGCGGATGTGATCTTTGGCGGTGCGGCGGATAACAAAGCACCCCATCTGGTGGATCACCGTGCGCTGCACATCGCCTGCCACCATTTTGCGCATCGGAATGTTGCACAGGAGCGCGCAGACGTCGGGCATGCGCGCTCCTGTCACATCGAACACCACCCATGCGCCAGATTGCTCTGTTACAGAGGCCGCCTGCCCAAGCTTTTCTTTCAGACGGTCGGCAATGTCTTCGTGGGTGTTCATCGGCGCGCCGATCATCCACTGGTCCGGCCCCATCCAAAATCCGGCTTCGGGGTTATGCAGCACTGCTTTTCCAACATCGGGCAGGGCGCCAAGGATCGCTTTCAGACCCGCGGCGCAAGTGTCTGCCTGACCGTTCCGCGCTGCGACTGACGCCAGCGCAACATTCGTATTCTCCGCAACAGTCACCGTACCAATGGTTTGCGGCACGCCGCCAATTGCGGGTGTTGCTATCAGATCATGCACGAAGCCGCTCTCCCTTTGGGTCAATAAAATGCGGGCTGCAAATTTCGACCATAACGTTCACATTTGTCAGCGGGCTGACAAGGCGCATGGTTTCGCCCATCCGGTTCGCGCCATCCTTCAGAAAGGCAAGCGCGATGTGATGGCCTAAATCAGGCGAATAACAGGCCGATGTGACATAACCCTGATCATGGGCAGCATCTACAGGGTCAGTCGCTGAAATCAGGTGCGCACCCGCAGGGGTCTTGTCAGTGGGATTGACGGGTTTCACCCCAACCGCACGCTGGTCATCAGATTTGTTCAGACCTTCCCGACGTGACAGAACTGCCCCAATGCTATCCTTTTTGGTGCTGACCATCCGCCCCATCCCAAGGTTGGCTGCTGTGGTAGTTCCGTTCAATTCGTTGCCGGCCGCGTGGCCCTTTTCGATGCGCATCACGCCAAGGGCCTCAGTGCCGTAAGGGGTGATGCCGAACTCTGCCCCTGCCTTCATGATCCGACGGATCAGGGCATCGCCATAAGCTGTTGGCACTGCAATTTCATAGGCAAGTTCCCCGCTGAACGATATCCGGAACAGACGCGCCCTTAGCCCTTTGCACACCGTGATATTGGCGCAGGCCATAAAGGGGAACGCTTCGTTGCTGATGTCTTGATCGACGATCTTGTCCAGTACACGGCGGGCGTTTGGTCCTGCGACGGCAAATTGCGCCCAGCTTTCTGTTGTTGAAATCAGCTGAACATCCATGTCGGGCACAAGGCATTGGCGGACAAATTCCATGTGGCGATAAACGGGCAGGGCGTTGGCGGTTGTCGTTGTAACGACGAAATGATCCTCATCCAATCGGGCGGCGGTGCCGTCATCCATGGCAATCCCGTCCTCGCGCAACATCAACCCGTAGCGTACTTTGCCCACGTCCAGTTTTGCGAAGCCGTTGCAATAGATCATGTTCAGGAAGTCCGCCGCATCTGCGCCTTGCACATCTATTTTACCAAGCGTGCTCACATCACACACTCCGACCGATCCGCGAGTCGCCATGACCTCGCGGTCGACGCTTTCACGCCAAGTGGTTTCGCCGGCGCGGGGGAACCACTGCGCGCGCATCCAGTTACCCACCTCAACGAAAACCGCGCCCTGTTCCTGCGCCCATGTGTGCGAAGGCGTAAGCCGTTTGGGGTGGAAGTCTTGTCCGCGATGCCGCCCGCCCAATGCGCCAATGGCAACCGGCGTATAAGGGGGGCGGAACATTGTCGTGCCGACCTCGGGAATGGTTTTGCCAGCCAGTTCTGCCATGATCGCAAGACCGCCCATGTTGGCAGTTTTGCCCTGATCGGTGGCCATGCCAAGGGTGGTATATCGTTTCAGGTGTTCGACGGACCGGAACCCTTCCTGGTGGCTGAGTTTGACGTCCTTGACGGTGACATCGTTTTGCTGATCCAACCAAGCCCGACTTGCATCCTCAACGTACCAGAACGGCGTGATATTGACGGGGGCGTCTTCGGCCACGGGCAGTTGCGACGTGCGCCCTTTCAGCCCCAATGCTTTGCGTGCGGCCTGTGCGCCACCAGCCAGCGCGCCTGCCGTGGTCATATCGCCCATTGCGGCACCAGCAACGCTCATTCCAGCGGGAAGTTCAGCAGGTACAAATGCGGCAAGGGTGTCATTCCAAACGGGACGGCCCCGTTGATGGCAGGTCATATGCACATTCGGGTTCCAGCCGCCTGATACACCCAAGGCACTGCATTCAATCGTGCGTTCGGACCCGTCGGCTAAGCGCACCTGTATAAAGGTCAGACCAAGCCGTCCCATGGTGTCCATCACCCGAGCGCCAGCAAGAACCTCATAGTCCAGCAAATTTGCGGGGGTAGGGCGGGTATCGATCACGATGACCTTAATACCCTTTGCATGAAGATCGGCAGCAGTGCGGTGCCCATCGTCGTTATTGGTGAAAATCGCAGCGCGCTTGCCAACGGCAACGCCGAACCGGTTGGCGTAAGTGCGCAGCGCGCTTGCTGTCATGATCCCGGGACGGTCATTGTTATTAAAGGCAATCGGGCGCTCAATCGCGCCAGCAGCAAGCACAGTCTTTTGCGTATAGATCCGCCAAAGGATTTGGCGGGGTTTACCGGCCTCGGGCGTGGCGATGTGATCGCTGACCCGTTCCACGGCCCCGTAAATCCCGTGATCAAACGCGCCGATGACGGTCGTGCGCGGCAACAGCTGAACATTCGGCAAGGAAGACAGCTCTGCGACCGTTTTGGCCGCCCAATCCGCACCGGAGGTATCGCCAATCGCAAAGGTTTCCGCGTTCAGGCGGCCCCCCATGCGGAAATCTTCATCTGCGAGGATCACATCCGCACCGCCGCGCGCAGCCGTTAATGCAGCCATAAGGCCCGCTGGCCCCGCCCCGATGATCAAAAGATCGCAGTGCAGAAAACCCTTGTCGTAGACGTCAGGATCATCTTCAAGTGATAGCTCTCCTAGGCCCGCAGCGCGGCGAATGATCGGCTCATAAAACTTTTCCCAGAATGCCTTGGGCCACATGAAGGTCTTGTAATAGAAACCAGCCGTCAGGAAATTCGACAGGCGATCATTCACTGCCAACAGATCGAAAGACAAGGATCCAAGACGGTTCTGGCTGGTGGCTGTCAACCCGTCGAACAGTTCAGCCGTGGTGGCGCGGGTGTTGGGTTCTTTACGCGCACCGCTGCGTAGGTGCACCAACGCGTTAGGCTCTTCTGACCCCGCTGTCAGTGGTCCGCGCGGGCGGTGGTATTTGAAACTGCGCCCCATAAGGCGCACCCCGTTTGCCAGAAGCGCCGAGGCAAGTGTATCGCCCGGGTGCCCTTCATATTTCCGGCCGTCGAAGGTGAATTTGAACGTCGTGCTGCGGTCAATCTGGCCGCCGTCGATCCGGTTTCGTTGTTTCATTTTGACCGTCCTTGCGCACGGGCCACATCGCGGGCCAGTTCAACCGTGGAAATTTCATGGGTCAACGTGTTGCGCGTGACCACCAGCCATGACCGATCACCCGCTTCGTGAAACCATAATTCGCGGTGCCAGCCCGCGGGATTATCGCGCAGGTAGGCATAGTCATGAAAGGCCGCCGCTGCATCCGCGCCGTCAGGGTTGGGGCGGTCGATCAAACGGGCGTCGCCCATGTAGGTGAATTCGGAACTGTCGCGGGGGCCAAGTAGGGGGTGATTAATGATCATCAGTGCAAATTGGGCTGATTGCCCATCCCTTTTTCGTCAATCATCAAGCCCTTTTCGAACCTGTCAAACCGATATGATGAAGCAGTGGGATGCGGTTCTCCCCTCGCCAGCAAATGCGCAAAGGCAAAACCGCTGGCGGGGGTGGCCTTAAATCCGCCATAGCACCAGCCGCCATTGAAATAGAGACCCTCGATATGGGTTCGATCAATGATCGGGGAGCCATCCATAGACATATCCATTATCCCGCCCCACATCCGCAAAAGACGGGCACGCCCAAGAATGGGAAAAATCGCCATCGCCCCTTCGCAAACATCTTCAACGACCGGCAGATTGCCGCGTTGCGCGTAGGAGTTATATCCGTCGATGTCGCCGCCAAAGACCAGACCGCCTTTATCAGACTGACTGCAATAGAAATGTCCCGCGCCGAAGGTGATCACACCTGGCAGGACGGGTTTTAATCCCTCGGATACAAAGGCCTGCAACACATGGCTTTCGATGGGCAGGCGCATATTGGCAAGGCTCATCAACCGGCTGGAATTGCCTGCGACGGCACAGCCAACCTTGCCTGCGCCAATGAACCCGCGTGTGGTTTCGACGCCTTTGCATTTGCCATCTTCTATCCGGAAATCCGTTACTTCGCAGTTCTGTATGATGTCCACACCACGGCTATCGGCGCTGCGCGCATACCCCCAAGCGACAGCGTCATGACGTACAGTGCCGCCGCGATGTTGGGCCAGCCCCCCCTTGATCGGGAACCGCGCGTCATCGGTGTTCAAGAAGGGATAGCGTTTCTTGATCTGGGCGGTGGACAACATGTCGGCATCGGCCCCGTTCAGGATCATCGCATTGCCGCGCCGGATAAACGCATCGCGCTGGCCGTCCGAATGGATCAGGTTCAGGATGCCGCGTTGACTGACCATGGCATTGTAATTGACGTCCTGTTCAAGACCCTCCCATAGCTTGAGGGAAAATTCATAGAACGGTTCGTTCCCGTCCAACAAATAGTTAGACCGGATGATCGTGGTGTTTCGACCGACGTTACCGCCGCCGATCCAGCCCTTTTCAATCACAGCGACGCGCGCTTGCCCGAATTCCTTGGCAAGATAATGTGCGGTGGCCAATCCGTGCCCGCCACCACCAATAATCACGATGTCATAATGTGATGCAGGCTCAGGGTCCCGCCAGGCAGGCGCCCACCCCTTGTGACCTGTAAGCGCTTCCTTGATTACACGAAAACCAGAGTATCGCATTTGTACCTCATTCGAGCTTTTGAAGACGCCTTCGTACACTGTACGAATCTTACGACTTAACCGCTACCTGAATGGGTTTTCGGCAAGATAGCAATAATACCGTCAGCAAATGTAGTTTATGACAAGACATCTGATTGCTTGCGGTTATTCATATGTTGCAAAGGCAATAATCCAATGAGTTCGAATATGATCTTTCGGGTCGGTTCATAGTACGAGCTTTTGCAGCCCCACCAAAATTTCCAAACTAAGGAACATACGAATGAAAATTCAACATATTCGATAAGATTGATTATGTTAAATAGTAATTTCAGTTTTTTGCGGCCAAAAAGGCGGGAACGGCCAAAGCGTATACACAACCGGCTATTGTTAGCGCGCCAAGTTCTCTTGCCACTTTGGTCGCATGACCGGGGCGAGCAATCCTATAGACAAGGTGCACAAACGCATGTCAGGCTTCTGGTATGCGCTTTATAACCCCTTTTGTTGTTGCCCTTACAGGCGTCACGGCCACGTCAGCACAGGGCAACTGTGTCTCTGACGCAATGATCGTGTTTGACGGGTCTGGATCAATGGCGGAAATGGGGTTTAACGATATTAACGAACCAAGGATATTTGAGGCCCGCCGCGCGATGGCGGCCGCGATACCACCGATTGCCGAAAACAGGCGTCTGGGTCTGGTGATCTATGGCCCGAATGGCGTTGATGAATGTACCGGCCTTGATGTGCGGTTTGCCCCGATTGCCGATGCCGCCCCACGCATTTTGAATGACGTCAATATGCTGGAACCGACCGGAAGCACTCCCCTTACCGAAGCAGTCAGCCTGGCCGCGCGAACTATGGACTATCAAACCCAGCCTGCTACGATTTTGCTGGTAACTGATGGTAAAGAAACCTGCGGCGGACAACCCTGCGCATTGGCTGCGGACCTCGCGGCAAGCGGATTTGACACAACCGTGCATGTTATCGGCTTCAAGGTGCGAGGATCGTTTTTCTCTTGGGAGCGGGATGCTGAAAACAGCTATACAGAGGCAGAAAGCGTTTCGCGATGTTTGGCGGATTTTACGGGTGGCACATACACAAATGCCGAGACACTGGATCAACTGATCGCCGCATTGCGCAAAACACTTGGATGCCAGTTATTGTTCTAGGCCGCTCTGCTGGCCCAATCATGCGGACACAGGCAGACGCCACCGCACTGATTTGCGGTCGATTACACGTATTACCCCGTATTCAGTCACCAGCACGATTTTCCGGATGCTCGCCAAACCATTCCGCGTGCGCGAAGCACTGAAGGGCCATAGTCGTGGCAACACGATATGACGCAGGCGCGCGACACATGCCGAACTGCCCGGTCTCAGACCTTAGTCGAATGTCGCTGCGAAACTTCGAGGATTACGGTTTGTCTGATGGGGATCAAACATTCAATAATCCGGCTGACAGCCACACTATCTATCTGGCTGTGCACGGCCATTTCTGTTTTGGCAGAGCCGTTGCCGCGTGAAGCGATTGAGCCCTACATCCAGCCGCCCATGTCACTGGGCGAAGCGCTGAACGACCAAGGCGTCTGGCAGCTGTTGAATTCAGGCGGTGCCGAAGCAGGATATGTGTTCGAAACGGAGCCTATGGCCCCTCTGCCCGGATTTTCCGGTGCTGCGATAAACGTGCTGGTTGTTCTGGATTTGGACGGGCGTTTTCTGGATGTGCAGTTGATCTCGCACAATGAGCCTATTTTCGTGTCTGGCTTGCCCGAACATTTGTTCTATGACTTTTTCAAGCAATATCGCGGTCACTCCATTTCTGACAGTCTGGTTGTCGGCTCTCCCTATGGCAGTGGTGGCGATGGGTCTGCCTTGGTGTATCTGGACGGCGTGACCAAAGGGACTGCTTCCATCCGCATCGCGCACGAAAGCATCCTTGCCGCCACGCTTAAGGTAGCGCGGGAAAAGATGAATGGCATTGCGACGGGCCCTCCCGCATTTCCCGACCCCGACTATAGTGAGGATCTGACTTGGGCAGATTTGGTCGACCAAGGCATCGTAACCCGCAAGATCGTTTCAAACCGTGAAATGGACGAAAAGTTCGTAGGCACCCTATGGGAGGACGACGACCCGCAAGCACAGGAAAACCCCGATGCGCCCTATCTGGACCTCTGGGTCGTCGATATTGGCGCGCCCTCAATCGCCAAAGCAGTTTTAAGCTCTGACGGGTTTCAAGAGCTGCAACAATTCATGTCAATTTCAAAGACGGACGAACCCGTGCTGGTAATTGAGACAGCGCGCCATGGGTTGGTCACAGATGCATTCGTCCGCAACACGGCACCCGATCTGATCAGCGCGGAACAGGGGGGTTTCCCCATCGCTTTTCGCGATTCAGACATATTCGTTGATCTGAATGGCGCGCTTCCGGATGCGCTGCACGATGGTGCGGCCTTAATCCTGCGAACTGATCGTCGCTTGGGGTTTGACCCGACAGCCGAATGGATACTCCGCATCAAAGCCGTGCGCGCCCATGGATCGTTTCAACCGCAGATCGGCTCTGCCACCCTTGAGGTGACGCATATAACACCCGACCGCTTTTATGACCGCATAGAACCGGTTACCCCGTCACCTCCTTGGGTTGATGCACTGCGCAACCGTCAGGCTGATCTGATCGTGTTGGCGCTATTCCTGATCGGGCTGGTTGCGGTTCTTGGCTTGCGCCTGAACCGCCTTGCCGGACACCGTCATTTCACAGCGATCCGGCTTGGCATTCTGGCGTTTGTGACCGGCTTTATCGGCTGGTGGGGTCAGGGCCAGCTGTCGATCGCGACTCCGCTTGCTGTTGCACGCACTGCTCTGGATGGCGGGACTTTTGCTTTTCTGTTGTACGACCCGTTCTCCCTGGCGATTTGGGCGGTCACAATTGTTGGATTTATTTTGTGGGGGCGGGGGTTATTTTGCGGTTGGCTTTGCCCGTTTGGCGCGCTTCAGGAATTTGCCCACCACCTTGGACGCCTCTTGCGGTTGCCGCAGATCGAACCCTCTGCGGTCTGGGACGACCGGTTGAAATGGCTGAAATATGTGGTGCTGGCCGGGCTCGTATATCTGCTTTTAACCGCCCCCGCACAATTGGACAAAGCCATCGAGGTCGAGCCCTTCAAGACCGCAATCACCACATTTTTTGTCCGCGAATGGTATTATGTCGCCTATGCAGTCGGGCTTTTGTTGCTGTCGATGGTGTTGTTCAAAGGCTTCTGCCGCTATGTCTGCCCCTTGGGCGCTGTCATGGCGATTGGTGGCTTACTGCGGGGCCGTAAATGGATCGACCGGCGCAATGAATGCGGATCACCCTGCCAGCTTTGCAAGGTCAAATGCAGCTACGGAGCCATCAAGAAAACCGGAGAAATTCAATACTCGGAGTGCTTTCAGTGCCTTGATTGCGTGACGATCCATGACGACCCAAAACAATGCGTGCCTCTGATTCTGGCTTCACGGGAACGCAAACGCAGGATTGCTGCCCAATGACCCTGACACGCCGACGGTTTTTGACGATCTCTGCCGCTTTCTCTGCCGTGCCTGCAACAGCAAAGGCGCACAGCTGGCAGGGGCGTGCCTTTGGCGCGGATGTGTCTTTGACCATTCGTGGCCCTCGGAGCGACGCCGCTGCTGCCATGACCCATGCACGCAAGCTGATCGCCGAGGTTGAGCAGTTGTTCAGTCTCTACGATCCGACCTCCTCACTCTCCCAACTCAATGCCAAAGGCGTGCTGCGCCTGCCAACCGCCCGGTTTTTGGAGCTGATGCAAGCCGCAGATACAGCGTTTCGACTGACCGACGGATTGTTTGATCCTACCGTTCAGCCGCTGTGGCAGGCGCTTGCCCAAGATCGCGATACAGCAGCAGCGGTGGCCTCAATCGGTTGGAAAAAGCTGCGGTTTGACCCTGCGCAGATTACGCTTGGGCCGGCGCAGGCGTTGACGTTTAATGGAATTGCCCAAGGGTTCGCGACTGATCTTGTAGCAGATGCGTTGACCGCGCGTGGCCTGACAAACACCTTGGTGAACATAGGGGAATACCGGGCCAATGGCGGCCGCTGGACGGTCGGTATTGCAGACCCTGAACACGGCATTCTGGGCCACCGCACCTTAACAAAAGGCGCAATTGCCACATCCAGCCCTGCGGCCAGCCCGATCAGGGCTCAGGGCCATATCCTGCATGCCAATGCGCAGCCGCGGTGGTCCACCGTCACGGTAGAGGCATCAAGTGCTACTTTGGCCGACAGCTTGTCCACCGCAATGGTGCTTGCGACACGCGAGCAGATAGACGTGATGAAGGCCCGCGCCGACATTGCGCGTGTGGCACTGGTAGACTTTAACGGCGATCTTTTCACAGTCTGACGCAAACCCCACAAACGTCAAAGGCCCCACCAAACGGCAGGGCCTTTGTACGGGTTTTCTGCCGTTAGGAAGCGGCAGTCACCGCGCGTCCTGTCATGACTTTGACCAAATGCGCACGGTATTCGGCAGAGCCGTGCAAATCCTCAATCATATCGTCTGCGGAAACCGTCAGATCAGCCAACGCCGACGCCGCGAAGTTCGCGGATAGCGCTTCCTCGGCGGCGGTCCAACGATGCACCCCTTCATTCGAGGCACCCGTCACAGCGACCCGCACGCCTTCAGCGGTTTTGGCGACAAATACGCCAACAAGGGCAAAGCGCGATGCCGGCTGGACGAACTTTTGATAGTTCGCCTTTTCCGGAATCGGGAACCGGACAGCGGTCACGATCTCATCTTCATCCAAGGCCGTTTCGAACATACCAAGGAAATAGTCATCCGCTGCAATTTCACGGCGGTTGGTGATGATCGTCGCCCCCGATGCCAGCGCCACAGCAGGATAGCACGCCGCCGGATCGTTGTTCGCGATGGACCCGCCGATGGTGCCACGGTTACGCACCGCAGGATCACCGATGTGCGACGCCAGCTCTGACAGGGCCTTATAGCTGCCATCGGCAGCCACATCACCATGGCACGTGGCACCGCCAATCCACAGCGTCCCGCCTTCGTTCCGGATGCCCTTCATCTCGGAAATACCGGACAGGGATACCAGTTTCGACGGGCTGGCCAGACGCGCTTTTAGCGTCGGGATCAGGGTTTGGCCACCACTCAGCGCTTGGGCCTCACCGCCCAAGGCTGAAACTGCTTCGTCGATCGTTGCGGGACGCTCTATCTCAAATGCGTACATGTGCTATCTCCTCTCAAGCGTTCTGCATCGCCGACCACACACGGTGCGGGCTGACGGGCATGTCGATATGGGTCACGTTTTTGCCACCCGATTGCATGGCATCAATCACAGCGTTTACTACAGTCGGAGGTGATCCGATTGCGCCCGCCTCGCCGCAGCCTTTGACGCCAAGCGGGTTGTGCGTGCATGGATTACCCTGCGAATGGTCCACGATATAGAACGGCACATCCTCGGCCCGCGGCATTGCGTAATCCATATAGGACGCGCTCAGCAACTGACCGTTTTCGTCATAGGTGGTGTTTTCCAACAATGCCTGACCAATGCCCTGACCCAAACCACCATGCACCTGTCCTGTCACGATCATCGGGTTGATAACATTACCAAAATCGTCCACGGCCGTCATCCGGTCAACGCGCACCTTGCCGGTTTCGGGGTCCAGTTCGACCTCGCAGCAATAGGCCCCGGATGGATAAGTGAAGTTCGCCGGATCATAGAACGCGGTTTCTTCAAGTCCCGGTTCGATATCCTCAAGCGGGAATTCGTGCGGGATATACGCCTTGAGTGCGACCTCACCAAAGCTGACGGATTTGTCAGTGCCGGCAACCGAGAACATGCCATCCTTCAGCTCTATATCACTGTCGGAAGCTTCCAACATGTGGCCCGCGATCTTTTTCGCCTTGTTGATGACCTTTTCGGTGGCACGAACCACAGCAGACCCACAAACCGCAAGGGACCGCGACCCGTAGGTGCCCATCCCAAACGGAATCTTGGATGTGTCGCCATGTACGATGTCGATGGATGACGCGTCGATACCCAACATTTCCGCTACAACTTGGGGGAACGCTGTTTCGTGTCCTTGGCCGTGGCTGTGCGCACCAACCATGACGGACAGGTTGCCGGTCGCATTCACACGGACAGTCGCTGCATCATACAGCCCCACCCGAGAGCCCAACACGCCCACAAGGTTGGATGGCGCGATGCCGCAAGCCTCAATATAGGCGTTTACGCCGAAACCACGCAAAAGACCCTTGGCCTCGGACTCTTTGCGCCGCTCGGCAAAGCCTGCCACATCGGCGACTTCTTCCATCCGGTCCATCAGCGCATCGTAATTGCCGCTGTCATACTCAAGACCCGCCGCCGAGGCGAAAGGATACTGGTCCGGTTTGATAAAGTTCTTCCGGCGCAGTGCAATCGGGTCCATCCCGATCTCGCGGGCAGCTTTGTCAATGACCCGCTCCAGCGAATATGTCGCCTCGGGGCGACCTGCCCCGCGATAGGCGTCAACCGGTGCAGTGTTCGTGAACACGGCTTTGACGTTCACATAGACGTTCGGAACGGTATAGTTACCCGCCATCAAAGTGCCGTGCAAAAACGTCGGTGTTGCTGTCGCAAAGTTCGAAAGATAGGCCCCTACATTGGCATAGGTTTCGGTGCGGAAGGCCAGGAAATTACCGTCCTCATCCATTGCCAGCTCAATCTTGGTCACGTGGTCACGACCATGCGCATCAGTGAGAAATGATTCAGAGCGGTCGGCCGTCCATTTGACAGGCCGATTCAGCTTTTTCGCGGCGGCCAGAACCAGCGCCTCTTCACCGTAGTGATAGATCTTTGATCCGAAACCGCCACCCACATCGGGGGCAATCACGGTCAGCTTATTTTCAGGAATACCCAAAACAAAAGCAGAGATCAGCAGCCGTGTCAGGTGCGGGTTTTGCGATGTGGTGTGCAGAATATATTCATCGTTGGCGCGGTTGTATTGCGCCATCGAACACCGCGGTTCCATCGCGTTTGGTACCAGCCGGTTATTCACAAGTTCCAGCGTGGTGACGTGATGCGCCCCTTTGATGGCAGCATCTGTTGCGTCGCGATTATCCTCGATCCAGCCCCAGTCGAAACACTGGTTCGTACCGATTTCATCGTGTACATAATCGGTGCCGGACAGGGCTTCCTTCATATTCACAACGGCGGGCAACTCTTCGATGTCCGCCTCTATTGCCTCAGCAGCATTTTTGGCTTGCTCGACTGTTTCAGCGATCACAGCGGCATACGCGTCACCAACATGGCGAACCTTGCCGTGCGCCAGAACAGGGCGTTTGGGTTCGTGCATGGGCGTGCCATCGCGTGAATTGATCAACCAGCCAGCAGGGTTGCCACCGACCTCGGTGAAATCCTCACCGGTAAAGATCGCAAGAACGCCAGGCATAGCTTCGGCGGCAGACGTATCAATGCTTTTGATTACACCATTCGCAACGGTTGAACGGGCGAACACTGCTGCCGCCTCACCGTATGTTTTAATATCGTCCGTATACTGACCGGCACCCGTCAAAAAGCGTACATCTTCGCGGCGCACTGTCGCGGCGCCAATTCCATCATCCTTGGGCATGAATTTTCCTCCCCTAATTTTTGTTATTCGGCAGCGATGGCAGACACGTCTTGTCCAGACGCGGCCATGATCGCTTTGACGATGTTGTGGTAGCCGGTGCAGCGGCAAATATTGCCCTCAAGATAAGAGCGCACTTCAGCCTCTGTCGGCTTGGGGTTGTCTTTCAACAGCGCTGCCGTTGTCATCACCATGCCGGGGGTGCAGAATCCGCACTGCAGGCCGTGATGTTCCTGAAACGCCTGCTGGATGACGTTCATTGTCCCGTCCGCGTCAGCCTGCCCTTCGATGGTTGAAACCTCGGCGCCGTCTGCTTCGATTGCAAACATCGTGCAGGATTTGACCGCACGTCCATTTACATGCACCAGACAGGCACCGCATTGCGAAGTGTCACAGCCGATATGTGTGCCAGTCAGACGGCGATCTTCGCGTAGAAAAGACGCGAGCAGCGTGTTCCCGTCTACGTTTGCCTCAACCGACTTGCCATTGATGGTCATCGTCACGTTTGTCATGTTTATCCTCCCTTGGAATTGTTTTTATTGGGAACAGGTTCCTAGCTGACCAGCTTTTTGAACCAGCCCTTTTTCTGTGGTGTTTCTTCGGAATCCGGCGTGTCCTCCTGCACAGCAGGTGCCCCCACGGCCTCCGAAAAATTTTCAAAGAACTGGTCAGCCATCTTTTTGGCAAAACCATCAATGATGCGGCTGCCAAGCTGGGCCAGTTTGCCGCCTACTTTGGCTTCGACATCATAGTGCAGGATGGTTTGGTCGCCCTGAGGCTCCAGACGCACATCAGCGCCACCTTTGGCAAAGCCCGCAGCGCCACCTTTGCCTTCGCCGGTCATGGTCAGGCTTTCGGGTTCGGTCATCTCGCTGAGTTCAACAGCGCCTTTGAACGTCGCTTTAACGGGGCCAACTTTTTGAACAACAGTGGCCTCGAACCCTTCTTGGGCGGACCCGCTCATCTCAGTGCAGCCCGGCACGCAGGCCTTGAGAACATCAGGATTTAGCAACCCTGCCCAGACCGTTGCCGCGTCTGCGTTTATTGTACGGCTATCGCTTAACTTCATTGCGCGGAATCTCCCTTTTTCAAGAGAGCCTAGGCACGGAATGCGGCGTGTTCCATTGGACTATATGTGTAAGACCAAAGTCTTGGATCAGCGCACAGGTGGCTGGAATGACAGCCCGTAGCTTTCATAAATCCCGGCAATCCGTCCGTCTTGGAGCGCATAGTTGATTGCATCATCAACCGCATAGGACAAAGGCCTGTAGCTGAAACTGACAGCCACACCCAAGGTCCATTGGCTGACGGCAAAACCGGCCAGTGGAGGCTGATGAACAGCCGTACCCGCGCCTAGCCCGTATTCAAGCTGCGCCAGCGGGCCCATCGCTGCTTTAGTCTCACCAGCGCTCAAGGCCGCCATGGCAGCGCCCATATCGGGATAGCGTTTAATGCCGCCTGCCAATTGCCCACCTGCAAAAGACGACAGATAAAAATCAGAGATCGAATCGTTTTCGACCGCAACTGGGTCAAAGCGGAAATACGCCGGCACCGGTTTGTCGTCAGGGTAGCTGGCCTTGTCATAGGCTATCGCGATGGATTCCGTGCTGTATTGACCGGTGAAAACCACCTGTTCGACCCGACATTTGAATGCACTGTCGTAGGGAATACGCATCATGACATTCGCCACCCTCCCGCCGATCACCGCACCTTTCCAGATGTTGTTCCGCAAATCCGCCTCAAGGTTCTCGCCCGCGGCGACAAAATTGAAACGTGCTTCCACACCCAGATCGCCTGCAATGATCCGCGCGATGTCGATATCGACACCGCGAGGCTTGCCTGCGTCCATCCAGCTATAGGGTGCATAATCATCGTAGACCGCGAACATCATGTGTCCCTGGTCCTGGATCGCATCCATATCCTGACCAACCACATCACGTCCGGTGTTTTGCGGTTTCGGCTGCGGGATGTGATCCGCGCAAGGGTCAGCCGCTTGGGCCTGTGTCGCAAGAAACAGGCCCAACGTCAGGGCGAAAATGGGTCGTGTAAAACGCAGTGTTCTGATCCTATTGTGTCGCTGACAAACCGATCGTCAGTGTTTCCGACGCAGATTTATACGCTTCGGGGGTCCCGTCAATCAGGTTGGCGGCACGGTAAGCTACAGAATCAGCAACCGGTGCGCCGGATAGCGTTTCGATACCTTGCGCAATTTCGCTCAGCCGCGCCTTGATCGCGTCGGGGTCCGCCCCGCTTGCATCATCGCCGTAACCAGCGAGCTCGTCGCGGATGGTTTTCAATTCGTCAGATACCTCATCCATCGCATCGGAATCAGGGCGCGTTTCGACATAGGTACGGATCGCCCACGCCGCGTCTTGGCCCAGCAATTCACCAAAGGCCGGCATCTTTGTGATCCCACCTTGGGTATAGCCGGTGCGGAACCGTTCGATGAACCACTCATCGCCATATTCCTCGGCCTCGAGAAACCGCAAATCAGGTGCAAGACCGCCTGAAACCACCTCAAGCCCGTGGCAGCGCGCGCAGTTCTGGTTGTAGCCCGATGCACCAACTTCGATGGCCTTCAGCCAAACTTCCTGACTTGCTGTCTCGGCGCGGTAGGGGTTTTCGGTCAACCACTCTTCGCCTGTTTCCGGCAACCCGGCAGTATCGACAGGCTGGGGGCTGACATCGCCATGCGCCATCAGGATTGTACTTGTTGCAACGATGATACCGCCGGCCAACATGGCCTTGATTGATTTATTACCCATGGTCTCTCTCCCTAGACGCTGAAGTTTGCCATTTGTAGGCTGGTTAGGTCGTCCGGCGGTATTGGACTTTGGTTGCGGTCACGGGCACCCCCCGACCAAAGTTCTATTCGACGCGTGACAGACCGCTTGTTAGCGTGTCCTCGGGAGGAAAGCCGGATGTGGAGAATAGTCTATTTTTGCCTGTTTGGCTTGATGGTCCAGCCGGTGTTTGCCGAGACCACGCTTGATGTCGGATATTTGCGCGTGGATGTCCCCCGCCCGCCTGTCTTGTCCAATCTTGATCCAATCCCGGAAAACGACGGGTTGGCAGGCGCGCAAACCGCGCTCGAGGATAATTTGACCACAGGCAGATTTCTGGGCCAGTCCTATACCATGACGGCAATGACCGTGGCCGCCAGTGACGATCCTTTAGCGGTCGCAGCCCAAATGCTGGCCGATACGCCGTATCTTATTCTGGACGCCCCTGCGCCGGTCATCCTTGCCATCGCGGACTTGCCGCAAGCGCAGGGGGCGTTGCTGTTCAATGCCTCGGCCGGAGATATTTCCCTACGCGACAGCGATTGCCGCTCCAATCTGTTCCACAGCCTGCCATCCGACGCGATGCGCACCGATGCGTTGGCGCAGGTGCTGGTGCAAAAACGCTGGACCGACCTTGTAATGATTGCGGGTACATTTCCGGCTGATACCGCCTATGCCGCAGCCATCCGCCGGTCCTTGAAAAAATTCGGCCTGCGGCTTTCAGCAGAAAAAACATGGGACGCAGATGCGGACATGCGGCGCACGGCATCGCAGGAAATTCCGTTGTTTACCCAAAATTTCGGGGATTATGATGCGCTGATCCTAGCTGATGAGCTGCATGATTTCGGGCGCTATGTTCTGTATAATACATGGCAGGCTCGGCCCATTGTGGGCTCGGAAGGACTGTCTGCGCGGACATGGGCACCCGTCATCGAACAATGGGGGGCAGCGCAATTGCAAAGCCGTTTCACCGATCAGCATAGCCGCGACATGACCAGTATTGATTACGCAGCTTGGGCCGCCATGCGCACATTAGGAGAAGCAGTGACCCGCACAGATGCAACCGACCCCGAAACCCTACGCGCCTATATTTTGTCCGACGCGTTTGAATTGGCAGGTTTCAAGGGGCGCGCCCTGACCTATCGCGATTGGAATGGCCAACTGCGTCAGCCGATCGCAATCGCACACCCCCGTGCCTTGGTGGCCCAAGCACCCCTTGAAGGGTTCCTGCACCAGACAAACGAACTAGACAGCCTTGGGCTTGATCGCCCGGAAAGCACATGCGAGGCCTTTCAATGAATTCCTTTCTGAAATCGTCCATCACCGTTGGTACACTTTTAAGTGCCGCATCAGCTGCACCTGCTGGCGAAATATGGGTCACAAATGAAAAGGACGACAGCGTTTCCGTGATAGACACTGAAACGCTCGACGTTATCCATACCTATGCCACAGGCGAACGTCCGCGCGGCATTACTTTTTCCAAGGATTTCAGTCTGGTTTATATCTGCGCGTCGGACAGTGACGCGGTTCAGGTGATGGACCCGAACACGGGCAAGATCTTGCACGACTTGCCCTCGGGCGAAGACCCCGAACAATTCGTGCTGCATCCCGATGATACCCATCTTTATATCGCGAACGAAGATGATGCGATCACGACGGTTGTTAATACCAAAACGCGCAAGGTTGTCGCCCAGATTGACGTCGGAGTTGAACCCGAAGGGATGGCCGTTTCACCTGATGGCAAGATCGCTATAACGACGTCAGAGACAACCAATATGGCGCATTGGATTGACACGACCACACAAGAACTTTTCGCCAATACGCTGGTCGACAGCCGCCCGCGCCACGCGGAATTTGCCAAAGACGGCACTGAAATGTGGGTCAGTTCCGAAATCGGCGGCACGTTGACCGTCTTTGATACCGCCACACAAACCGAACTTGCCAAGATGAGCTTTGAGGTGCCGGGTGTCCATGCAGACCGGGTGCAGCCCGTGGGGTTTGAATTCGGGCCAGACGACGAATTTGCCTATGTGGCGTTGGGTCCGTCCAATCACATCGCGGTGGTCAATGCGCAAACTTATGAGGTCGAGGATTATATTCTTGTGGGGCGCCGCGTTTGGCACATGGCGTTCAATGCCGATAAATCGCGCCTGTTCACCACCAACGGCGTTTCGGGTGATGTCACGGTTGTTGACGTCGCCACGCGAAAAGCGCTCAAATCCATCAAAGTCGGGCGGTTCCCCTGGGGTGCAGCATTCCGCCCGTAATTCGTTGAAAGGTATCTAATCTTGCTTATAAAAATTTTTACAATCGTCGCAGCCCTCTCGCTTTGCGCGCCTGCCAATGCCCAAGGCTTCGGCGCAGCAGGCGTTCTGTCTGGCAAAAACAAGCAAGACCTGCCGCCCATCACCCTGTCTGCGGGGGAGCCGATATCACAGGGCCCGTGGACCCTGAAATCGGGCACCTACTACGAATTCGAGATCATTGGAGATGGATCACAGGAGCTGGCCCTTGTCGGCGCTGAATTCTTCCGCGCGATCTGGATCGACGAGATTGTAATCGAAGGCTTGGAAATTCGCCCTCTTGGCCTTGATAGTGTCGAATTTGACGAGGCCGGCGAAATGGAAATCGGGTTTTTGGCGATCAAGCCGGGACGCTATTATATGAAGATTCCCGGCACGACCGGCGAAACCCAACGGATCGAGATTACCATCGAATGACCGGCCTCAGTGTCTCGAACCTGAGCTATTCTTACGGAGCCAAACAGGCGCTCAAAGACGTAAGTTTTGACGTGCCCTCTGGCCGGTTCTGCGCATTGCTGGGGCCAAACGGAGCTGGGAAATCAACACTGTTCGGATTGCTGACACGTTTGCTCACATCGACACACGGGAAAATCTCAGTCGCAGGGCATGACATGGTTCGCAAACCGCGGCTGGCTTTGGCAGAGCTCGGGATTGTTTTTCAACAGACTACTTTGGATCTTGATCTAAGCGTGCGCCAGAATCTAACCTACTTTGCGGCGCTGCACGGTATTTCGGGCAAAGACGCCACCCGGCGGATCGATGCCGCGCTTGATAAACTGTCGATGCTGGACCGCGCTGGTGAAAAGGCACGCGCCCTGAATGGTGGCCACCGCAGGCGCACCGAAATCGCCCGCGCTTTGATCCACGATCCGTCCGTCTTGCTGTTGGACGAACCAACCGTCGGGCTGGACGCTGCCGCACGCGCCGCAATCACCAAGCATGTGCACGAACTGTGCGATGATGGCACAACCGTTCTTTGGGCGACGCATCTGACAGACGAGGTTTACCCCGACGACCATCTGGTGATTTTGCACCGCGCACAGGTTCTTGCAAGCGGGCGCTGCGCTGACATCTGCAACGAAACACCTTTGCAAGAAAAATTCCTGTCCATGACGGCAACCCCCGCATGAGCCCCTATCTCACCTCGCTTTTCGCCATCGTCATGCGAGAAGCATTGCGGTTTATCCACCAGCGCGAACGGTTCATCGCCGCGCTTGTCCGACCCTTGGTCTGGCTGCTGGTGTTTGCCGCAGGATTTCGTGCCGCGCTTGGGCTTAGCATAATTCCGCCCTATCAAACCTACATCACCTACGAGACTTATATCGTCCCCGGCCTGTGCGGCATGATCATGCTGTTCAACGGCATGCAATCATCGCTCAGCCTTGTTTACGATCGCGAAATGGGCTCCATGAAACTGCTGCTGACCAGCCCCCTGCCCCGATGGTGGCTGCTGTTTTGCAAGCTTGTCGGATCGACCGTGATCTCGATCCTGCAGGTCTATGCCTTCCTTGCCATTGCCGCCGCGTTCGGGATCGCCCTGCCCCTCGCAGGTTATATCGCAGTTCTGCCTGCCTTGGTTGTCGCGGGGGTCATGCTGGGCGCGTTGGGGTTGGTTCTTTCCAGCTTTATTAAGCAGCTAGAGAACTTTGCCGGTGTGATGAACTTTGTCATCTTCCCGATGTTCTTCCTGTCTTCCGCGCTTTATCCGCTGTGGAAAATGGCCGAAAGTTCGGAATTGCTGTACAGTATTTGCGCGATCAATCCCTTTACCCATGCAGTCGAATTGATCCGCTTTGCGCTGTATCTGGAGTTTAACGGCACAGCCTTGATCTGGACGCTGCTGGCCGCGATTGCCTTCACCGCTCTCGCGCTGTGGGGCTATACCCCCTCACGCAACGGACCTGGCAAAAAGGGCTAAGTGCGGCCTGCTTTGGCGACAGTTATCTGGGCCGGTTGCCCGCCCAAGGTGACAATCCTGTTTGCCAACTTTCTTGCTTCAGCCTCGATATCCGTCGCAAGAATCGTCGCCACATCACGCGCGTCACGCAGCGTGATGAACAGCGCCATCAACTCTTGGACCAGTCCGATGCCATGACATCGGCGGTGCCTAATGATACGAACAATCTCATGTGCTGTCCTTCCACACATACCGTGACCGCCTTATCAATGCGACCAAGGTGCCAGAAGCCGCGCAAGGCTGTCGCCCATGCCTTACGACCATTGTTCAATACCCCCGATCAAACTTTGCACGAATACTAGCGGCAAGGACCAGTGCGCCCGTTCGAAGTGCGCGGCCTTTTGGGATACGCCCACAACAGGGCACTAGGGAGGAGATCAACACTATGAACAGGTTTATCATTGCCGCCACCGTCGGCATCATGGCGACTGTCGGACTATCGGGGGCACATGCCGCCGGCGTGACAGAAGAGATGCTGGCCAACGATAGCGCATCCACTGGCGACGTTCTGACAAACGGAATGGGCCGTCATCTGCAACGCCATTCGCCACTGGATTTGCTGAACAAGGAAAACGTCAAGAACCTGCAACCCGCATGGGCGTTTAGCCTTGGTGGCGAAAAGCAGCGTGGTCAGGAAACCCAACCCATCGTGCATGATGGCGTGATGTATATTACCGGCTCTTACAGCCGGATGTACGCGATTGATGTCATGACCGGCAAAGAGCTGTGGCAATATGATGCCCGCCTGCCCGAAGGCATCCTGCCTTGCTGTGACGTGGTCAACCGCGGTGCCGCAATCTATGGCGAAAACGTCTATTTCGGAACGCTTGATGCACGCATCGTGGCGCTGAACCAAAAAACAGGCGACGTTGTCTGGAATAAGAAGATTGCCGATTATAAGGCGGGATATTCCTACACTGCCGCACCGCTGATCGTGGACGGATTGATCATCACGGGTAACTCTGGTGGTGAGTTCGGTATCGTCGGCGAAGTACAGGCACGCAGCGCCGAGACCGGCGATATTGTCTGGACCCGTCCCGTTATCGAAGGTCACATGGGCACGTTGAACGGCGAAGAAAGCACCATGACCGGCGAGCTGAATGCAACATGGCCGGGCGATATGTGGAAAACCGGTGGTGGTGCCACATGGTTGGGCGGATCCTATGACGCGGATACCGACACATTGGTTTTCGGGACAGGCAACCCTGCCCCGTGGAACAGCCACCTGCGTAACGCAGGCGCCCCGACCGAGGGCAACGCTGGCGACAACCTTTATGCTGCGTCGCGCATCGGCATTGACCCCGCCACAGGCGAGATCAAATGGCACTACCAGACCACGCCGCGCGAAGGCTGGGACTATGACGGCGTCAACGAAGTCGTCGCTTATACCGACCGCGGCGGCAATAAACGTTTCGCAACAGCTGACCGCAACGGATTCTTCTACGTCCTGAACCGCGAAGACGGCAAGTTCGTCTCGGCTGTTCCTTTCGTGAAAGACATCACATGGGCCAGTGGCATCGATGAAAACGGTCGCCCGATCTTCAACGAAGACAACCGTCCCGGTGACCCGGCAGACGCGGCAGATGGCAAAAAAGGCGAAGTCGTCTTTTCGTCCCCTGGCTTTCTTGGCGGTAAAAACTGGATGCCAATGGCGCACAGCCCGAAAACGGGCCTGTTCTATGTTCCGTCCAACGAATGGGGCATGGATATCTGGAACGAGCCGATTTCCTACAAAAAGGGTGCTGCCTATCTTGGTTCCGGCTTTACGATCAAGCCGAACTACGAAGACCACATCGGCAGCCTAAAGGCGATCGACCCCGACACAGGTGAGCTGAAGTGGGAATTCAAGAACAATGCACCACTTTGGGGCGGCGTAATGACCACGGCTGGCGGCCTTGTCTTTACCGGCACCCCCGAGGGCGAATTCATCGCCTTTGATGATGAGACAGGTGAACAGCTTTGGTCCTTCCAGACCGGCTCCGGTGTGATCGGCCAGCCCATCACGTGGGAACAGGACGGCGAACAATACCTCACCGTGATCTCCGGTTGGGGCGGCGCTGTTCCACTTTGGGGTGGTGAAGTTGCCAAAAAGGTAAACTACCTGAACCAAGGTGGCCTGCTGTGGACATTCCGTCTGCCCAAGCAACTCGCTGCAAATTAACAATCTCCCTGCGACTGACAGCGCGCGCCCCTCGGGGTGCGCGTTTTTTTGTGGCCTCTAATACTTTAGGACAGGTGACTTGGGGATCATGTTCAGCCTAGTCTTGAACTATGATGGCACATAAATCAGCAACACCCGATCAAGCTGCGGGTCATACGTCTTACGGTTGGGCCTTGGTCGTTGATGACCATCCGCTGTTTTGCGATGCACTTGAACTTACCCTGAAATCGGTTGCCGAATTCACTGCTGTCAAAACCGCTGATTGCCTGGAAAACGCTTTGACCTTGTTACAAGGGGCCGAACCACCCTCGTTGGTTATTCTTGATCTGAACCTGCCCGATGTGAACGGGCTGGACGGGCTGATCAGGCTGAAGCGGCAAACAGATAAAACGCCGGTCATTATCGTATCATCTATGACCGACAACGCCATTATCAGTGGCGCCATCGTGGCGGGCGCTGCAGGGTTTGTACCAAAACACAGCCCGCGCGCGGTGTTCAAAGAGGCGATTGACTGCATCGAACGTGGCGAAGTCTATGAGCCCGCCGGCTATGTCGAAAGCAGTACTTCTACCCGCCGCGACGAAACAGTCAGCCGACTGTCTTCGCTGACAAATCAGCAAGCCCGCATTCTGGAACTGATCTGCGAGGGCAAGCTCAACAAGCAGATCGCCTTTGACCTCACCATTGCCGAAACCACGGTCAAAGCACATGTCACCGCCATCATGCGCAAGCTTGGCGTTCAAAGCAGAACCCAAGCCGTGCTGGTTGCGCAAGATGCCCGCTTTGCAAACGTCTTGCCATCTGCAGGGTGACCAGAATATCCTTCCCCTCGGGGAGAACTTCTAAAATGATAAAGACTGTTGAAGCCGGGCAACCGGCTAAAGCGACCGACTCCGTCGTGCCACCTGTGGTGCTGACCGGACAGGTGTCGTGGGACACCGTGTCACCCATCGCATACATCAGACAAAAGTTCGGCGCCGAAATGCTTAGCTTTCTGGCACTGTTTGTTTCACCCAAGGCAGATTTCGCAACAATTGTCGCAGAAGCCGAAACACTTTTCCCCGATACCAATGTCGCCGCCTGCACCACTGCAGGTGAGATTGGCGCTGGTGGCTACGATGAGGGGCAGATCATCGCGCTTGGCTTCCCGTCTTCGGGCTTTGCGACAACATCTTTGATGGTCGAGGATATCAACGATCTTGCCCCCATCCCCCTGATTGACCGTATCGCGATGGAACGTGTGAAACTGCAAGAACGCCATCCGACAATGACCTCTGGCTTTGCATTCCTTTTGGTGGACGGGCTGTCGCGTGCCGAAGACGGTCTGACCGCGACAATCTCCCCTGCCCTCCGCGATATGCCGATGTTCGGTGGATCAGCCGGCGATGGGACCAACTTTGAACATACATCCGTCGCATTGAACGGAAAAGTAGCGCAGAACGCGGCTATTCTGACACTTGTGCGCAGCCGCTATCGCACACAGGTTTTCAGCCTTGATCACCTTGTTCCTTCCGACCACCAGATGGTCGTAACGGGGGCCGATCCGGACCGCCGGATTGTCAAAACAATCAACGCTGAGCCCGCTGCGCGAGAATATGCCCGCATCGTGGGCAGAGACCCCGAACAGCTGGACAGGCTCACATTCGCGTCGCATCCTGTTGTCGTGCGCATTGGCGGCGCACACCATGTTCGCGCGATCCAGCAGGTCAATAGCGCAGGCGAGCTGGTGTTTTTCTCTGCGATCGACGAGGGCATGGTGCTGACGGTTGCCGCCCCGCAAAACATGGTCGAACATTTGCGCAACAAAATGATCGGGCTATCAGCCAACAAGAAACCGTCGGTTATTCTGGGCTGTGACTGCATCTTGCGGCGCATCGAAGCAGAACAGCGCCAGATCACACACGCTCTGTCCGATGTGATGTCATCCTATAACGTCACCGGATTTTCGACCTACGGTGAACAGATCGGTGCCCTGCACGTGAACCATACAATGACCGGCGTCGCCATCTATGACGAAGAAGACTAAGCTCATGTCCCTGATCAACCCCGCAGATTCAATCGAGCGGCAGAACGAAAAACTCTTGCAGATTGCCCAGTCGCTGATGCGGCGGGTTGAGCAGAAGAATGAGCAATCCGGATTTGCCTATCAGCAGTTTGAACGCGCTGCCCTGCTGGAAACGGAGGTCCGTGAACGGACCCTTGATCTGGAACGCGCGCTGGACCTTTTGCAGGAATCCAACACCCGTCTTGAAATCGCAAATGACGAGACCGAAAAAGCCCGTTCAAACCTGACGGAAGCCATCGAAACAATCAACGAAGGGTTTGCCCTGTTCGAGGAAAAGGACGGGTTGGTCTTGTCAAACAGCCGCTTTTGCCGCGATTTGGTCGACATTGAAGGGCAGCTTGTCAGGGGCCTGCAGTTTGATCAATACGTCAAACTGATCTCGGAAAGTAACATGCTTGGCCTGCCCAAGGGGCAAACCGCCGCCGAATGGGCAGCGCAGCGTATGGCCCGCCACCGTGATGATCACGTTGTATTCAACGTCAAACTTAAATGGGACCGCTGGTTACAGGTCAGCGAACACAGGACCTCTCGCGGGGGCACCGTGATCTTGCAAACGGATGTGACCACAATCATCCGCCGCGAACGCCAGGAACGTGACAAAATCCGCGGCAAACAAGCCGAGATATTGCAGGCCACGCTTGACCACCTGAATCAGGGTGTATGCATTTTTGACAACTCGCAAACTCTGGTGGGGTGGAATTCCCGCATGAATGGTCTGTTCAAAGCAGCCCCAAACGCCGCCGTTCTCGGGATGGAGTTTTCGGTCCTGCTGGAGCGTCTGAAAGATGAATTGACCTTTGGCCCGGGTTTCGGCGTAGAGGATCTGCGCGAATGGGCGAATTCAAAGTGCGGCCGTACGCCGATCCTTTTTGAAATCACCCGCGACACCCGTCAAACCTACAGCGTTTTTGCACAGGAAATGCCCGACCGTGGATTGGTGATCAGCTTCACCGATGTGACCGCCGAACGGGCCGCAGCCCGAACCCTGTTTGAAATGAATGAACTGCTTGAACAGCGGGTCGATGACAGAACACGGGAACTGGAAATGGCCCTGGCCGAGGCAGAGCGCGCCAATGCCTCAAAGTCACGGTTCGTGGCGGCAGCCAGCCATGATTTGCTGCAACCTCTGTCAGCCGCCAAACTCTTTGTGTCTTCGCTATCGGACCAGACCGATCCGGAGGATACGCAAAATATTTTGGATAAGGCCGAAATGGCGCTGAGCAGTGTTGAACAGTTCATCGCCGCGCTGCTGGACATCTCGAAGCTGGATTCGGGAAAAGCTGTGTTCGATGTGCGACCCTTGCGTCTGTCCGGTATCTTTGTCCCGCTCCGCAATGAATTGATGCCTTTGGCCCAGCAAAAAGGCATCGACCTGACCATCATGGAATGCGGTCTGACAGTGGAAAGCGATCCGGGATATCTACGGCGGATTGTGCAAAACCTGCTGACCAACGCCATTCGATATACTGACAGCGGTCGCGTGTTGGTCGGTGTCCGCCGCACCGACACAGCCGCACGGATCGAGGTCTGGGACACAGGGCGTGGCATCGCCCATGAAGACCAGCAAACCATCTTCAAAGAATTCGAACGCCTGTCGCCTGATAATTCCGACACCGGTTTGGGGCTTGGCTTGTCGATCGTGGAACGCGCCTGCAAAGGGCTGGATCACCCGCTAAGCCTATGGTCCGAACCGGGTGTCGGTAGTTGCTTTGCGCTGAACGTCCCGATCCACGTCGGCGACACGGACACCAGCACCCCCGCCCGTGGCCGACCAACACTGCGGCACGGCACCCTGGAGGATCAGCTTTTGCTGCTGGTGGAGGATAATCTACAGCTTGCCCATGCCATTACCATCATGATCGAAAGCTTTGGCGGGACTGTTATTCACGCCCAAAACGCAGAAGAAGCCCTTGTTATACTTGGTGAAATACAGCTGATTCCGGATGCAATGCTGATTGATTACCAGCTCGGCGCTGGTCAAAATGGCATCGAGTTCCTGCAAGGCGTGAATGCACGGTATGGCCCCGTCCCCGCCGTGATCATATCAGCCGAACGTACCAAGGTCCTGCGTGACGCCTGCAAAAATCTGGGTGTTCAACTGCTGCCAAAACCGGTTGAGAAAGACCGCTTGAAACGCATGCTGCTCGACATGCTCAAGACTGACGTGGGCTGATCTCAGGGGCTTTTTCGGTACACCAGTTCTGCGGTTTCGTCGTGTGACAACGCGTCCGCAAGTTCCGTCATCTTGTCGTGCAGAGGTGATTTTATACATACCGGATCAGTCGCTGCCGGATCGCCTGCAATTGCCATCGCCTGACAACGACAGCCCCCGAAATCCAGCTTGCGCCGGTCGCAGGATTTGCAAGGCTCTTGCATCCAGTCTTCGCCCCGATAGGCGTTGAAGGCAGACCCATCATACCAGATATCGGCAAGGCGTTTGTCACTTACATTATCAAATTCAAGCGTCGGGATCGTTTGTGCGGCATGACACGGCAACACCAATCCGTCTGGCGTAACATTTAGCCCGGTCGTTCCCCACCCGCCCATGCATCTTTTGGGATAATCACTGTGATAATCAGCGGGGACGTAATCAATCACCAAAGTTCCCTTCAGCCGTTCTCTGGCTTCGGCCACGATCCGGCTGGCTTCGGCGGCTTGTTCACGGGTCGGCATCATTGCTTCGCGGTTGAGCATCGCCCAGCCGTGAAATTGTACAATGGCGACCTCCATACGCCGCGCCTTCATGGCTACGGCCATTTCGATCGCGTCGGGTAACTGATGCAGGTTTTGGCGATGCACAACAGCGTTCAACGTCAGAGGAAATCCGGCCTCGACGATCCATTCGGCCGCCTGCATCTTGCGCGCGAAACCACCCTTGTACCCGCCAATCCTGTCCGCCATCTCGGCGTCTGTGCCTTGCAAGGACAGTTGCACATGATCCAGCCCTGCTTGCTCAAGCTCGGCCAAACGCCGCTGCGTCAGACCAATCGCCGATGTGATCAGGTTCGTATACAGGCCCGCCTTGCGTGCGCCTGCGACCAGCGCCACCAGATCGCGCCGCGACGCAGGTTCGCCCCCAGACAGGTGTAACTGCAAAACACCCAATTTTGCAGCCTGCTCAAACACATCCAGCCAGACATCGGTGTCTAGCTCACTTTCTTTCTTGGCCATCTCCACCGGGTTTGAGCAATAGGGGCAGGACAACGGGCAGCGATAGGTCAGCTCTGCCAGCATCGCGATAGGCGCGGGGATAGATGCGCGCGGGACCATCAGGTCAGCTCCAATATGCGGCGATCGCTCAGACCGGTCAAAAATTCGGCCACGTCACCGGTAATTTGATCCACCGGAGCGGAATAGGCATCCGCCAAACGCGCCACGACCTCGCCAAAGTTACGCTGCCCGTCGATTTCGTTCAGGATAGCAAATCCGATGGGATCAAGGTTGATCGTTCGCTCCGGAGCAAGCAACACCCAAAGATCGCGCACCGTGTCCTTGTGCAAGCGCACGCCGCGGGGGATCACAGGAATGGCGTCATTGGCAATCTGTGTCATGTGCTGGCCGCAATCAAATGCGTGCCCGGCTGCCACCCACCCGGCGGAATGCGCGCGGGCGTCACATATGCTGCGTGCAGCGCATCAAGCTGCGCCCACAGAACATCGGTTTTAAAAATCAACGCGGCCGCCGCTGCATCCTGCTTTTCCGCGGTGTCAGCATGCTCAAGAACCCATGCAAGACCAAAGGCCACATCTTTGGGCGCCTCGTTAAGCCGGTTGCGGAAATAGGACAGGCTGCTGTCATCAGCGAAGTCGTAATTCGCCAGCAAACCTTCGATACGGGCCGCGTGGATTTTGGGCGCGAACAATTCAGTCAGGGATGCTGCCACCGCCTCAAGCAAAGTCTTGTCGCGCACGTATCGCACATAAGCATCCACAGCAAAGCGGGTCGCAGGTAGTACACCATTTTTGCTTGCAACATACTCGCGGTCCAGCCCGACAGCATCCGCCAACCGCAGCCAACGCGAAATGCCCCCCTCGTTCTGATCCGTGCCATCGTGATCTTCGATCCGGGATCGCCACGCCCGGCGCAAGGCAGGATCATCCACGCGGCTCATGAAAGCAGCGTCTTTGATCGGTATGCTTGCCTGATAGTAAAAACGGTTGATCACCCAGGCACGTACCTGATCGGGAGAGCATCCCCCCGAATGCAGCAGATGATGAAACGGATGCTTGTCGTGGTACCGCTCTGCCCCGATTTGGCGCAGTCTGGCTTCGAATTCCGCAGGTGATGCTGTCATATCGTTAATTCCATTCCGTCCTGAGCAATCGTCCACCCTGCCGCCTCGGCCTGTTTCTTTTGCTCTGACGTGGGGCGCAAAACGGGATTGGTGTTGTTCATGTGAACAAAGACCTTTTGCCTGACAGATATATCCTCGAATGCTGCAATGGATCCATTGGGCCCCGACATCGACATATGTCCCATGCGCTGTCCTGTCTTCTGGCTTAGACCCGCCGTGACCATTTCATCATCTTGCCACAGCGTACCGTCAAACATCACCATATCCGAACCGCTGATGCGATCGCGCAGATCATCTGTCATCGTCGAACAGCCCGGAATATAGAACACATTCTTTCCCTCGGCGCTTAGGTGCACACCTACGGTTTGTTCGCCCTGCAGATCGGTCTGTACGGTGGCCCCCTCCAGATAAAGAGGCACCTTACCCGGCACGGCGAACAACCGTGCGGTCAGGCCTGCCGCCAGTTCAAATTCCTGATCCAGTGCAATACTGCTACGGGTGACAAACGCCGGGTTCAACGCTGCGAATATCGGATTGTCGGCAATGACCTGATGAATTTCGGCAGTTGCGAATAATTCAAACGCCTGCTGCTCGCGCAGAGTCAAAAGCCCTGCAACATGGTCTATATCCCCATTCGTCAGCAACACCGACCGTAAGGGCGACTTGCGCAGACCTGTCGGGTGCAAGACAGAAGCACGCGCCATTTGATCGCGTATGTCCGGGGATGCATTGAGAATCGCCCAGTCTGCCCCGTTCGCGCTGAACGCGACCGATGACTGGGTCTGAGGCGGTATCGCCCCTTTACGCGCAAGGTTGCAGTTATCGCAGCCACAATTCCATTGTGGCAAACCGCCCCCTGCAGCAGCACCAAGAATTTGCGCGCGGAATGACATTAATTACCCCGCACGCATGGTTTCTTAGAACAAAACGCCGTCGTCGCTCTCGCGATCGCCGTCGGGACCGTACATGTTGATTTCCATGCCGCATTCGATTTCACGAATAATTGGTTTCGCCCATGCCATCTTAGTTCCTCCCAAAAAATAAAGCATACCAGTACAGTTTCGTTCTGGTAAGGTCGTATGTCTATGCGACCAAGGTGCAAGTTATACCCCGGTCCGATCTTCACGTTCTTTGATTCATACCACATTCAAAGCGGCAAAGCATCAGGCTAGACGTCACCGTTGATGGGGCGTCCCCTGCGGGCACCGATTACAATGCGCCCGCAGGATTATTAAAGATTGCGTCGAAACTATTTCGTTTCGGCACGCTCGCTCTGCAAGCCACGGAAGATGCAATAGCACAGCCCCAGCAAGATCACGGTGAACAGCAAACCTGTCGAGATGACCATCGATTGAAGTGCCGCCAGACCGCCGCCAAGCAACAGTGCAATCGCAACGGCACCTTCGAAGATGCACCAGAACACGCGCTGTGGCACGGGTGCGTCTACCTTGCCCCCTGCCGTGATCGTATCAATCACCAAAGAACCTGAATCCGATGACGTCACGAAGAAAACAATCACCAGCACGATACCGATAAACGAGGTGATCGACGCCAGTGGCAGTTCCCCCAACATCTGGAACAATTGGCGCGGCAATTCCGCTGACTGGGCGCCTGTGAACCCGTCCGTGATAACTTGATGGATTGCAGTGCCGCCGAAAATCGACATCCAAGCCACGCAAACCAGCGACGGGATAACCAAGACGCAAATGATGAATTCACGCACCGAACGGCCACGGCTGACACGTGCGATGAACATGCCGACGAAAGGTGACCAGCTAATCCACCACGCCCAATAGAACGCAGTCCAGCCTTGGCTAAAGTTCACATCTTCACGGCCAAAAGGATTGGCAAGACCGGGAAGATATTCGACGTAGGCTGTCAGACTGTCCCAGAAGAACGAGATCAGAAAGGCAGTCGGACCGACGATCAGCGTGAACAGCGCCAGCAAGCCGGCCAGACCCATGTTGATCTCGGACAGGATTTTGACACCGCCATCAAGCCCGCGCAGCACCGATACCAGCGCCACCGCCGTGATCGCAGAGATCAGAATAACTTCTGTCTTGTTCCCCATCGGAATGCCGAACAGCTCGTTCAAACCAGCACTTGCTTGCGTCGCTCCCAAGCCAAGTGATGTCGCCAGACCAAAGAGCGTCGCAAACACTGCCAGAATGTCGATGACATGTCCCGGCCAGCCCCAGACACGGTCCCCGAAGATCGGATAGAACGCAGAGCGGATCGTTAGCGGAAGACCCTTGTTATAAGAGAACAGGGCCAGCGCGAGACCGACGATCGAATAAATCGCCCAAGGGTGCAGACCCCAGTGATAGATCGTTGCAGCCATCCCCAGCCGGATCGCTTCGTCCTGATTGTCCAAAGCACCAGCAAGCGGAGCCCAGTCAGTGCGCAGGCCACCTTCGGCAGCAGTACCGCCAACAGAAGATGAGAAATGCGACAGCGGCTCTGATACGCCGTAGAACATCAGGCCGATACCCATACCGGCGGCAAACAGCATCGAGAACCACCCCAGATAGGTATAGTCAGGGCTTGCCGTAGACCCACCAAGCCGGATCTTACCGAATGGCGAAACGATGAGGAACAATGCAAAAATAACAACCAAATCGGCCGAACCGATCAAGAACCAGTCAAAGTTCTTGGTTGTAAAATTGAACATGCCGCTAAAAATAGCGGCCGCCTGCTCTGGCAAAGCCAGCGTGAAAAACACAAAGGCCACGATAGCGGCCCCTGAAATGGCAAAAACAGGATTATGAATGTCAAAACCAAACGGGCCAACAGCCCCGTCAACGTTATCTTGACCGATCTCATACTCTGTATCGATGACATCCGAGGCTCCCTGTGGGGCAGGTATGCCTTGGTTCGTTGTTTCATCAGACAAATGAATCTCCTTTTCTAATTACGTCGATCCAAATCATCCCTTGTCAGCATCGGGGCGGGCAACAGCCAAGTAATCCACTTACCGTTTCATCGCCTTGCGATAGTAGCAGCGATTATACCGTTACCAAAAGAGAAAGGCCGCAATGCCAACATGGTTTTGATCACATCTACCTTGCGTAACAGCCTTCTGCCCAAAACCGCAACCAGTCATGGGCAGTGATATCCCACATTCAAATATGGACATGTGTCGCGAGATCAGCAGCGGCTTACCCAACCGCGGGGATTCATGGTGATGTCTTCAAATATGAATGTGATATACGAGCATGGATCGCAGTTGGGCAAACGAGGGCACACATGACGACACGGGTTCTGGTTCTGGGCAGCAGCGGACGCATCGGCACATTGTTGCGCCGCAGCTGGGCGCAGTCTGACGGTGCGGTTGCGCAACCGGAGACAGAGTTTGTCTTTCAAACGCGCCACGCCACCGCCGAACACACTCAGGATATTCTCTGGGACCCTCTACAAGAACCCTCTTCGTCCGTCGTGACTGCCGGCCCTTTTGACTGCATGATTGTGCTGTCGGGTATTGTCCCCAAACCAAGCGCCGATTTCACGCTGAATACGACCATCGCAATCGCAAGCATCACTGCGGCGGCGCGCCTTGGAATCGGGCATGTCCTTCTGGCCTCCACCTCGGCAGTATACGGAAACTACAGCGACAGCCCCTTTGCCGAAAACGCACCCCTGAAACCGGTCAACGACTACGGTCGCTCGAAACTGGAGATGGAGCAAGCGGCACAGGCCCACGCCCGTGCATCCGGCGTAGGCCTTTGCTGTTTGCGGATCGGCAATGTTGCAGGCGCGGATGCGTTGCTGTGCAATGGGGCCGCACTGGCGCCCGGTGAAACCCTGACGCTTGACTATTTTAGCGACGGGGGCACGCCTGAACGGTCCTATATCGGGCCAAAAAGCCTTGCCTGCGTATTCCGCTCATTGGTGGCGCAGCGCGACAGCCTGCCTTCGGCCCTCAACATCGCCACGCCACAACCGGTCACAATGCGCGCACTGGCCGAAGCCGCGCAAATGCCCCTTGTGCTTGTCCGCGCCAATGAGGAAGGTCACCAGCACATCACGCTGGACTGCGCCGCCTTGGAAGCACTGCACCAGTTTGCCGCCAAAGAGACGACCCCCGCAGAAATGGTCCGCCAGTGGAAAGACCTGCGCCAATAGCGCGGACCGCGTGCCAATCAGGCGCGGGGATAGGCCTTCAACGCGCGCGACAGCCGGTTCAACCCCTCTGACAGATTGACAGCCTCTCCGCCGCCAACACCCAACCGGATGTGGTTGGGTTGTTCATAAGAACTGCCCGGTAGCAAAAAGGTACGGTAGGGATCGGCAAGCAGGAAGCGGGCAAACGCTTCGCTATCGATGCCGTCCGGCAAATGCGCCAAACCGATCAGCCCCGCGCGCGGACTGACCTACTGCAGCCCGTCTTGCTGCGCGATCCAGTCGTTGATTTGGGCCAGATGTGCCAACCCTTCGGTCCGTGCCTTGGTCAACGCGGGGTCATAGCGTTCCGGTCGCAAGGCAATTTCAGCGATGACCTCACCCATGATGTTCATGATCTCTGACGAGTTTTCGCGCAGGATAACTGCATCGCGGATCAACCCCGCATCGGGGCAAATGATCCAACCCGTGCGCAGCCCTTGCAGACCAAGCGCCTTGCTGACCGACCCTGTGGTGATCCCGCGCGCATACATGCCAGCAATACTGGGCGCGCGCGGCCCCTTCCATTCAAGGCCGGCGTAGACCTCATCCACCAGCAGCCACGCGCCCACGCGGTCGGCAATCTGCACGATCTCAACCAGTTCAGCCGCATCCAGCATATCGCCAGTCGGGTTGTTGGGGTTGGTCAGGAATATCATCCGCGTACGGGCCGTGACAGCATCCGCCAGCTCATCAATCGGCAGACGCCAGCCATCCGCTTCGTGCCGCGTTACCTTGACCACCGTTGCACCGATGGCCTTTGCCAATACCTCTGCTTGCGGCCAACCGGGGGTTTCGATCACGATCTCGTCACCCGGTTGCAGCAGTTGCATGATCGCCAGATAATTTGCCTCGGCGGCACCGGCGGTGATCAGCACATCGGCAGGCGCGCAGACACCCGCCAAACCCGCCTGACGCAACACGTGGTCTTTCAGTTCTGGCAAGCCGCTGAAATCACGGTTGTTCCAATCCAGCGGCATGTCCGGATCAAGATCATCCAGAAAATCACCCAAACTGGGCGATTGCGCGAGAGAAAAGCCAACTATGGCTTCGGGCGCGGCTTCTGTCGTTTCAAGAAGATATTGAAATAACGTGTGTATCTTGACTTTCATGCCGTGCCCCCGTTTGCTTGGGCCATGAAAAACCATGTGCAGCTAAAGGGCAAACCCATTCGTCTGGCAGTGCTGGATTACGGGCTGTTTCAGGTCCACGCAAATGATCGCATCATCGGCATTTGCGGTTTTGTCATCCAGACCGACGCGGATGAAACCGTACTGATCGACACCGGATTTCCCGAAAAATATGCGCTGGATGCAGAGGCGGCCACGGCAGAGGATGATCTGGGCAGCTTTGGCCGTGTCCTGTCTGTCACGCCCGACAACATGCCCGCCGCTCAGCTGGCAAAGCTGGGGATAGCCCCGTCCGATATCACGTTGATGATCCAAAGCCACACCCACATCGACCACGTGGGTCACATGGGCATGTGCCCCCACGCACCAATCCTGATTTCCGCTGCCGAACGCGCCCTGCCCCGCCCGCTTTATTGGTCGGGCAAACAGGCGATGGACTGGCCGAAAGCGGAATACCTGCTGGTAGAACGGGATTTCACCTTGGGCGAAGGGTTCGACGTGCTGCTGTGTCCCGGTCATGCGCCCGGTCAGTTGGCGTTCTTGGTCACGCTGCCGCAAACGGGCGTGGTGCTGCTGACCTCTGACGCAATCAGCCGCGCGTCAGAAATTGACGAAGGCTTTGCCGGTTCTTGGGACGTGCCGCTGGCGATCCATCACGGTGACCGCCTGATGAAACTGGCGGCGGATCTGGATGCCATGGTGATCTTTGGACATTCACCCGAACAATGGCCCAGCTTAAGGAAAGCGCCCGATTGGTTTGAGTGATCGCTTAGCGCACGTCCCGTCCCTGATTGAGAATGATCACATTCCCGCTTGAGATATCGCCCGCAGGCGAGACCAGAAAGCCTACCCAAGCTGCAATCTCTGACGGCTGCATGGCACGGCCATGGGGCATTTTCGCGATGGCATTGGCCAGCACCTCTTCGCTGACCACACCGAACAGCGGCGTTTCGGTCATGGCCGGCGCGATAGAGTTCACGGCAATCTTTTCGCGCGCATAGCGCCTAGCAAGGTCCTTGGTCAACGTATCAAGCGCAGCCTTTGAAGCGCGGTAATGCGGCGGATCGAAAGCATCAAAATTATACGCACCGTTGGATGAGATATTGACTATCTTGCGCACGCCTTCGCGCCCTTCCATCAGCTTGATCGCCGCCTGACAGCAGTGGAAAGCGCCAGAGAAATTAAGCGCCATTTGCCGTTCGAATTCGTCTTCGGGGATGTCAGGGAATTCGGACATAAAACAAGTGCCCGCGTTGTTCACAAGCACATCGACGCCGCCGAAATCTGCTGCGATCTGCTCAAACGCTTCCGAGATCGCGGGCTTGCGCATCAGATCGGTAACAATGCCTGTAAACGATGGATCGTCCGACATCTCCTTTAGCCCTGCGGCGTCCACATCAAGGCCCACCACCGCCAAGCCATCCGCGATCAACTGCGCGACAATCGCGCGGCCCATGCCACCTGCCGCACCGGTGACTACTGCAACCTTTTGCATATTCTTGTCCTTCTTATTTGCGTAGCGCATCGAACAGACGGCCCACATGTTCCGTCGTTGTAATCGCACCGGGCGAAAGGCGCAGGATCGTCCCGCGCGCATCTGCATAAATGCCCTGTCCGCGCAATTCGTCCACCCGCGCTGGGGCATCTTCAAGCTGCAACATGACAGAACCACCGCGCTGACCTTCGTTCCGAGGCGTGGTTATCCGGATGCCAGCGGCATCGGCCAGATCAATGATCGCGCCGGTTAGTGCGCGGTTGTGGGCAAGCAAACCCGTTTGCCCCGCGTGCCAGCGCAACGCCGGTACTGATCCGACGCACGCCATGACCGACGGCGTTCCATGCTCGAACCGCCGCGCATCAGGTGCGTAGGCGAAAGCGTCCAGATCCCATGAAAACGAGTTGTCCTGAGAGAACCAGCCGCGCAGCTCCGGCGTAACCTCTGCGATCAGGTCTGCACGCATTTGTACAATCCCCGCACCCGGCGTTCCGCAGAGCCATTTCAGCGTGGTGGACACCACAAAATCTACCGAAGTTTCCTGCAGCGAAAACGGGATAATCCCGACGCCCTGCGTCAGGTCCACCCCGACAAACGATCCCATCGCCTGCCCGTGTGCCAGCAACCGCGCCAGATCAGGCCGGTGCGATGCGGTCGAGGTGACAAACGTCAAAAGAGCCAGCCCCACATCCGGCCCCCAAGCCGCCAGCATATCGTCATCTTCAACCCAGAACGCCCCGTCGCGAAGCGGCACGGTATCCAATGTGAACCCCATGCGCGGAGCCAGCCCCGCCAGCAGAAAGTGCAACGAGGGAAAGCAATCCGCCGCGATCAGCACCCGCTTGCCGCGCAGCCGCTCACCCAATCCGCCCATCACTGAATAAAGCGCGGTCGTCACGTTATCCGCCGATGTCAGCGTGCCCGCGTCTGCCCCGATGAGGTCTGCCCACAGCTGCAAAAACTCTGCCCTTGCGGTCAGCATCTTGGGCCATTGCGCATCATCATATGCGCCCCAGACATCGGTGAAATGCCCAAGTGCGGCGGCCATTTGTTCGGCCTTTCCAGGATATTGGCCAATAGAGTGATAGAGAAAATAGGCAGGGTCAGTCATTGCGCGCTCCGTTTGGGCCAAGCCTAAAGCTTGCGCGCATGTTCTTGAACCCCTGTCGCACGCACATTAGATGTTAGCGATGATAAAACACCTCCCCTCCCGACAAATCATCCTGCGCGGCGCCCATAATGTCCGTGATCTTGGCGGTTATGTGACGGCGCAAGGCGGCACCGTGCCATGGCGCCGGTTCTTGCGCGGTGATTGCCTGCACCGTCTGGACGAAGGAGAACCGGAGCGCCTGCATTTCGAAGGGCTGCGCATGGTCGTCGATCTGCGTACCGCCCGCGAAGTCCAGGAAGCGCCCAGCCGTCTGGACCGGATGCGTGGCGTTGAATGGGTCAACCTGCCGTTGTTCGATGCGCTTTCGCCCTCCGCACTGGCAGAGGTCGACGTGCCGGAGGGCCATCCGCTGCTGGCCATGTATGTCACCGCGATCGAAACCCGCGGCGAAGCGATTGCCGGTATTCTGGATCGGATCGCCAAAGTGCGCGAAGGCGCGGTTCTGTTCAACTGCACCGCCGGCAAGGACCGTACAGGCATCATTGCCGCGCTGTTGTTAGGACTGGCAGGCGTGTCGCATACAGACATCATCGCTGATTATGCGATGACCGAAACCCTGATCCCCGAACTGGTCGCCGAATTCCTCAGCCGGTCACGGGCGCGCGGTGGCGATGTCGAGGCCTATGCCACTCTGCTTGAAAGTCCCGCCAGTGCTATGGCCGGATTGCTGGGGCATCTCGATACCAAATACGGCTCTGTTATGGGGTATTTTGACCATATCGACATCCCCACCGAAACCCTCTCGCGGCTTCAGGTTCGTATGGGCGTTACAGGATGACCCGATGTTCGCGCTGGCCTTTGGCCTGCGTCTGAATGACAAAAGTCTTACCGTCATCCGGCCCTGCGCGATCCCCCATGCCCATAGTGGCAGAGGTGACATATAGCTGGTCCAAATCCGTGCCACCAAAGGCAGGGCAGCTTGCCTGCCGCGCTGGTATGCTGACCGCACCCATAAATCCGCCCTCTGTATCATAGCGCGCAACCCGTGAACGCCCCCAATGGGCAACCCACAAACACCCTTGCGCATCAATCACGGCCCCGTCGGGAAAGAACCCGTCGGTTTGCGTGTCGATGAACACCTCTGGCGCCGCCTTGGGCCAGCCTTCGGCGTCCAACGCCACGCGCATTACTTGCCGTGTATGGGTGTCCGTGAAATGGGCAAAGCGTCTATCCGGTGAAAAGCAGATCGCGTTGGACACGGTAATGTCGCGATACAGTGTTTCCACCGTCCCGCGATAATAGCGGTGAATGGCCCCTGCCCCTTTTTCCATATCCTTGCCCATAGAGCCGATCCAGAAGCCGCCGAACGGGTCCGCGCGCCCGTCGTTCGAGCGCGTGACCGCGTTATCTGCCTCCAGCGGGGCGACATGTTTCTGCGCACCAGTCTCAAGGTGATAGGTAAACAATTGTGTCTCTGAAGCGATGAACAGGCTGTCATGATCCAGCCAACCTGCCGCGGAAACACATTCCTCGAACTGATGCACCCGACCTTCGCCATAAAGACGCATGTTCACAATATCGAACCAGAACAGCGATTGCCGTTCCGGGTGCCACAGCGGTCCTTCCCCAAGGGTGCAAATGGTCGGGTCAAAAACGCTCATAGAAAATCTCCCATCGGACACATCCTGCCCGCTCCGATGGCCAGCCTAGCTGTTGCGCCCGACCAAGCCCATGGCAAATTTCTGCGCGGCAGGCCCGAAACACACCGGGGCGGTCCTTGCCCTCTGGCGCGATTGGCTTCAAAGTCGGCGCGAACTCAGAAGGGCCCCGCCATGACACAGACCACCCTGCGCCAGCACCTACAGGCACAAAGCACCGACACAGATCTGATGATCCTGATGGAGGACATCGCCACCGCCTGCCGGATGATCGCAGACCGCGTGCGTCACGGCGCATTTGCCGGTGTGTTGGGGGCCGCCGAGACCGAAAATGTGCAGGGCGAGACGCAAAAAGAACTCGACGTGATCTCGGACGAGGTGTTCCAGCAGATTGTTGGCGGAAACCCGTCGCTGGCCGCGCTCGTGTCCGAAGAAGTGGACGAGGTGAACTGGCGCAAGGAAGCACCAAAGGCGGGTGATTTCGTGGTCTACTACGATCCGCTTGATGGTTCATCCAATCTGGACGTGAACCTGTCGGTCGGTACGATCTTTTCGATCGTGCGGCTGGACGCGGCGATCACGCCGCAGGCCGATGCCGTACAGATCAAAGGCACCGAACAGGTTGCTGCGGGCTACGCGATTTACGGGCCTTCCACGGGTCTGGTGATCACCACCGGACAGGGCGTGGACGGCTTCACACACCACCCGGGTTCAGGTGAGTTTCTGCTGACCCAGCCCGAGATGACAATCCCGCCACAGACACAGGAGTTCGCGATCAATGCCTCGCGCTATGATCTGTGGGAAAAGCCTGTACGCAGCTATATTGACGATTGCCTGCGCGGAGCGAACGGCCCGCGCGGCAAGAAATTCAACATGCGCTGGTGTGCCTCTATGGTGGCCGATGTCCACCGCATCCTGACGCGCGGCGGCGTGTTCCTGTATCCGCAAGACGCAGGTAATGCCGCACAAGGCGGCAAGCTGCGCCTGATGTATGAGGCAAACCCGATGGGCATGCTGGTGGAGCAGGCGGGCGGCGCGTCTTCAACCGGTCGTGGCCGGATCATGGAGGTGGCACCCACAGGACACCACCAGCGCGTGCCGGTCATTCTTGGCTCACGCGATGAAGTGGCCGTGATCGAGGAATATCACCGAAAGTAGAGCCTAATCCGCTTCTTCGAGACCTTGCGCAATGTGCGCATGGCCTTGCAGGATATCGTTATGGATGGCCTCGCCGACGGTTTCATAGTCACCGTCGCGCAGGGCCTGAATCGCGACCTCATGCATGTCCGGCAGCGGATCTGTCCGGGCCTGCTTCACCATCACCCGCAAGGACGGACCAACCCGCAGCCAGTGTGACGCCGCCGTGGCCATCAGAATCTCGGCCTCGGAATGGGCGTAGAGCGTCCAGTGGAAACGGTGGTTGTGGCGCAGATAGGCGCGGATGTCGCCAGCGGCCAGCGCTGTGTTGACCTCCTCGTCGATCTGTTCAAGCGTGTCTATATCCGCAGGTTCCATCCCGACGGCGGCCAAACGCGCGATTTGTGGCTCGATACCGGTGCGGGCATATGTCAGCTCTTGCAGCTGTTCTATCGTCAGTTCGGGAACCATCAGGCGACGGTTGTCGCTGGCCCGCAAAGCGCCTTCGGCGGTCAGGCGGCGAATAGCCTCACGCGCGGGCGTGATCCCCGTGCCAAGACGGTCAACGATGCCTTGAATCGTCACCGCTTCCCCCGGCAACAGCTCTCCGAACAGGATCAGGTCGCGGGCCTTGCGGTAGGTCACTTCGTGGTCGGGCAGCGGCGCGGTGGTAGAGCTCATCGGTCAGCCTATGGTTTACGTTATTGGTGCAGTATCATGGCAAGGTTTGCACGCCTTTACCATAAGGATCAGACACTAAGTTTGGCCTGAACCGCCCTGCCCGATCCTGCATAGCGTTTTGCGCGACCTTACTCTGCCATTTCGGGGGTGAACGTGCGCTCCAGCGCCCAGCTTTCAGTGCAACGAGCCATATCCGGATACAACCCTGCGGGCTGTCCCGCCAGCCATGCGCCACCCGATGCGGTAGCATCGGTCACTTGTGGGCGAACAACCGGCGCGCCATGCCGCCCCCAAAAGCGCGGGATCGGTCGTGCCTAAATCCGCGACCAGGCGACTGAGACCTCCTGTGCGCGCGTCGGAAACTTCACGCCCCCACCCCAAACATCACGCGCTGTTACACAACCGTTCGCTCTACCGCCAATGCTGAACATGTCTACAGAATCTGCGCTGCCATTGGCTGCCGCTATGCTCCCACATGCGTTTTGAAATTCTTAAAATCTGTCCAGCTCCCGCCCTTCAGCGGCCCAAGAATGCCGCCCCGCCGCCGCGCGGGTGAGGAATCAGTTGCCAAACAGAGTGATTATCCGCTAAGAAACGAAATTAAAGGCGCTATCGGAATAAAGCGTTACTCAAAGAAGGCCGCAGAGCCTTCGTTAAAGGCGGTACAGGACAATGGGAAATCGGCCCGACAGCACCCCTATGGTGCAGTTTGATATCAATACCCGCATTCGGGAGAATGCGGAAGACCTTGCGGCAGCGCTTGATAGCCACATGCTGAAGGTCTTTGCGCCAGACGCGCGCAAAGAGCTGCGCCGCTTTTCGGCCGGAGAGGCGGCAGAGCTGCTTGGCATCTCCACCAGCTTCCTGCGCAAACTGCATTTTGACGAAAAAATCCCCGATGTAGAGTCTACTTCTGGCGGCAGACGGCAATACGATGCAGAGACCTTGCTGGATATTCGCAAAATTCTTGAGACCACCGCGAAGACGCCCGGAACCTATATGCGCGGCCGCCGCGAAGGCGATAAAGTTCAGGTACTTTCATTTCTGAACTTCAAAGGTGGCTCCGGCAAAACCACCAGCTCGATCCACACGGCCCAGCGTCTGGCGCTAAAGGGTCTGCGTGTGCTTGCCGTGGATATCGACCCTCAAGCGTCTCTAACAACACTGTTTGGCTATCGTCCCGAGGTGGATTTCCTGAACTCCGGCACGATCTATGACGCGATCCGCTATGATGATCCCCTGCCCTTTTCCCACATTGTGCAAAAGACATTTTTCACCGGGATTGATCTGGCACCGGGCGGATTGCTGCTGCAGGAATTCGAACACGAAACACCACAAGCGTTGCGCGCCAATATCCAGCCCGCATTTTACGCGCGCATGGCCGCTGCCTTGCAAGAGGTCGAAGACCAATACGATGTGATTATCTTCGATTGCCCACCGCAACTTGGCTATCTGACGATGTCCGCGCTGTGTGCCTCTACCGGCGTGGTGATCACCATCGTGCCCAACATGCTGGATGTCGCGTCCATGTCGCAGTTCCTGCAAATGAGCGCGGACCTGCTGGATGTTGTGTCCGGTGCAGGTGCAGACATGACCTTTGATTTTATGCGCTTCCTAATCAACCGGTATGAACCGAACGACGGGCCGCAGCAGCAGGTCGTGGCCTTCTTGCGCCAGCTGTTCGGAGACGAAGTTATGGTCGCGCCGATGCTGAAATCCACCGCGATCAGCGACGCGGGCCTAACCCAACAAACGGTCTATGAGGTCGAGCGGAGCGCGTTTCACCGAAACACCTACGACCGCGCGCTGGATTCACTCAATCTTGTGAACGACGAGATTGAATCACTCTTGCAACAGGCATGGGGGCGTTAAATGGCACGTAAAGGCATCTTGGGAGGCGATATTCCCGCCAAATCACAACGGCGTCCCGCGCCCAATGCCGCGACATCACAGGCGCCTCGTGGTGCTGTCGGCGCGTTGCAATCTTCCCTGACCAAATTGCAAGAAAACGCGGTCCAGGAAATTGACGTTGCCCTGATTGATGAGGCAGGCGTCGAAGACCGTTTGGGCGTAGATAGCGCGGCACAAACCCAATTGCGCGAAAGCCTTGCAACCTACGGCCAGCAAGTCCCCGTTCTGCTGCGCCCCCACCCGACCAAGGCTGGCCGGTACGAGATTGTCTATGGTCGCCGCCGCCTGATGGCGCTGCGCGATCTGGGTCAGCCGGTAAAGGCGATGATCCGGCAGTTGGACGATCATGCCTTGGTCATGGCGCAGGGGCAGGAAAACACCGCCCGTCAGGATCTGAGCTTTATCGAAAAAGCATCCTTTGCGGCGCAGTTGGCAGCGCAGGAATATGACCGGCAGACAATCGCCGCAGCGCTGTCGATTGATTTGCCGATGGTGTCGCGGATGCTCAAGGTCGGGACGGCATTCCCCCTGCCCTTCCTGCGCCAGATCGGTAGCGCACCCGGCATCGGGCGTGATCGCTGGATGGCGTTGGCGCAAGCGTTGGAGCAAAACAATAGCACCGGCCATGCAACCGCACTGATGAACACGCCTGATTTCACGCAGCTTGGCTCTGACGAACGGTTTGACGCAGTATTCAAGCGCGCCAGCCGTGCCGCCACAAAAGCCCCCAAAACCGCGCCGCGCCCGCGCACTCTGCGCAAGGCAGACGGCAGCGCGCTGGGGGATATCAAGACAACGAGCAAAGGTGTCACGCTTACGATCGCCGCGAAGACGGCAGACGGGTTTGACGCCTGGTTCGACAGTAACGCCGAGGCGCTGCTGCAAGACCTTCATGACCGCTGGCAAATAGAGCGGTCAGAAGACTGAGGAAGTAGCAACAATAATAAGGAAGGCACGAACCCTAAGGACAAAAAAGAAAAGCCCCCCAGAATTTCTTCCGGAAGGCCGTTCTCGATCTTTGCACATCTGAGATAGCCCCCACCGGAAACTCTGTCAACTCTGCATCGCGGTGCAGGGCCGGGATACCTTTGTCTTTCGTGAAATTGTGATGAAACAGGACCACCGGACATCGTTTGGGCGGCACAATACTGCTGTGCCCGCGACACAAAGACCCCGCAAGGATGACACAGGCTTGCACGACAAGTGGCAATTGCTGACTGCATTGACAGACGCTGCTGCTGATTTCGGGCTGAACCACCGCAGCCTATCTGTGCTGCGCGCCTTGATGAGCTTTCACCCCGACCGGATGATCGCACCCACACCACTGAGCAGCATCGTCTTTCCCGCCAACCAGACTTTGTCAGAAAGGTTGGGTGGCATGCCAGAAAGCACGCTGCGGCGTCATTTGGCGGCGCTGGTGGCAAGCGGACTTGTCAGCCGTCATGACAGCGCCAACCGCAAACGCTTTGCGCGTGGTCGGGCGGGGCAGGGCCGTTTGGCCTTTGGGTTTGATCTATCACCTATCGCACGGATGTCTGCGCAAATCACCGCACGCGCACAAGCGGCCCAAGATGTCCGCGCGGCACTACAAAGCCTCCGCGCGGAACTCGCGGCGCTCCGACAGCACATCATTGAGGGGCAGGGCCCCTGCGAACAAACTGAAGAAGCGTTCAGATTACTCCGCCGCAAACCAGATGGCCCAGCGTTACAAGCCGCAATTGATCGGCTGACAATCATCCATGAAACATTCAAAACGAGCAGCTCTGACAGCCAAATTGAGCGGCACATACAGACAGAATCTAAAATATTATCTGAAAGAGAAACCAACGCAGAAAACGATACGCCATCTTTCGAAGATGTTGTCACGCAATGCTCAGAATACCAGAGCTTCTTTCCAGAACCTGTGCACAGCTGGCAGGATCTATCTCGTGTGGCACACGCCTTGGCACCAATGATGGGAATAGAAGCAAACGTCTATGCCCAAGCCTTGCACAGAATGGGGCCAAAGCGGGCGATCATCTCGATTCTCTGTATTCTTGAAAGTTTGAAAACCATCGGTAACCCCGGTGGGTATCTGCGGCGACTTGTCCAACAGGATGTGGCCGGACAGTTGGACTTGTTTTTCCTTCTAAACAAGACGACTAAGGGCAATCATCTGCCAATTGTCAGCTGACAACTATAAATAACGTTATAAAACATGATGTTAGGTATTTTTCTGTACGTGGGAGTCAGCAATCCGGTCAAAATGCCCGTTTTTGGGGAATTCGCGCAACAAGGCCATAAAATTTATGGAATGCAGCGGATAGTCCAGTGTTTCCCCTTGCTTATAAATACCATCGTTGCCCATACCATTGTGTAATAGCGGGTGTTGCGCAGCGGGAATCTTGGTGTTTGGCGTTCGTCCCTGCGTTTTTGTTGAGAAAAGACGGGCGGTTAATGTTGCGAAATCAGATTCTTACCAGATTGCTAAGCGTATTTCTGGGGATAATGCTTTCTTTTGGTATGGTATTGCGCGCGGAAGCGACGCCTTTCACTACGGCTGTTCCAGGAACTTCGCTGACGCTGCCGGCTGAGTACCCTGAGGCAGGCGGTGTCGCCTTTGTTCTGGTTGGTGTGAATGGCAACGTCTACTACCAGTTCTCAAACCCCACAGGCGCGTTCGTTGGCTTTCAATCAACCGGCGAACCAGCGGCGTTTCGTGGCAACCCTTTTACAATCAACAATCCGATCCAGCTTGATTGTGGGTTCTCGGCCTGTACCGACTATTTTGGCGGCGCCCTTGCCAATGTCTATATCAGGTTTTCAGCCTATGACGGTGATACGCAAGTCAACGGTTTCGACCAAAATGACATCACGTTGCGGCTGAACGGTTTTACGGTTGGCAACTGGAGCAACGTCACCACAGACATCACCAACGCGGACGGTACGATCAGCTATGGGCAGGTTCAGGGCTTTGGCAACAACACCTTTAACACCGGCTGGTTCAGCACGACAAACTCTGCGCTGCTATCCAACATTCTGACAACGAACCAGACCACTACCCAGGTCTTTGACCGCGACCCCAATGATAACTATTGGGATTTCACCCTTGGTGGGACGCTGACAAATCCTAACATCGTTACGGTTGCGCCCGGTTATACGCTTGAGAAAACAGCGGACCCGACCAGCTATAGTTTCGTTGGTCAGGAAATTGAATTCTCCTACAAAGTCACGAACATCGGCTCTGTCCCGATCAGGCAGCTTGCCGTGGTTGATGACAAAATCAGCTCGGTTGAATGTCTGGACAGAGTCATTCTCGATGTTGAAAGGAATGCCCCGAACCCTGATTTTGCTGTGTGTACCGGAACCTATACTGTCACACAGGAAGACATTGATACTCAAAGCGTGACCAACGTGGCCAGTGCAACCGGTGTGCCCGACTTTGGTAGACTTGGGACGTTGTCCGACAGCGTTACGATAACTGGCCCGGCTGCAATGCCGGACCTTGTCGTGGAAAAGACCTCGACGCTTTCCAGCTTTGGTAATGCTGGAACGACCGTTCCTTATAGTTTCAACATTCGCAACGACAGCAACGTAACGTTGAGTAACTTCACCGTCACCGATAGCCTTATTCCATCTTTGGTATGTAACGTTCCTGATCTTGCTCCGACCGAAAGCTTCATCTGCGCAGGTAGCTATACTGTGCTGCAATCGGACGTAGATGACTACGCGGCGAATCCTGCCAACTTACTGAGCAATACGGTGACCGTATCAGCCGACACGCCGCGCGATGGCCGTGTGACCGAAACTGACACTCTTGATCTTCCCGGTCCTGTCGCAAACGTGTCGCTGGAACTGACCAAAACGGCATTGACTGCTGATTATGACGCGGTGGGCGAGGTGCTGAGCTACCAGCTTGTGATCGTCAATAACAGTAACGTGTCATTCCCTGCTGCCCCGACAGTGACAGACCCCGATGCCGACACGCTTAGCTGTCCGGCAGGGCCGGTGCCGCCCGGCAATAGCGTGACCTGTACGGCAACCCATGTAGTTGTTCAGGAGGACATCAACCAGGGCGAATTCGTCAACACGGCTAGTGCGACCATTACAGTTGGTGGATCAACGGATACTGATTCCGATACCGCGACTGTTCCAGCCGTCCGCACAATTGGTTTGACCTTGGACAAGCAGCTGGACCCAGCGTCCCCAAGCCAGTTCACCACCACCGGTACCGCGCTTGAATATGACTATATCCTGACCAACACCGGCAACGTTGATTTGCTGGCGCCCGAAGTCACTGATGACCTTGTGGCGGTCACCTGTACCGAAACGGTGATTTCGCCGCAGACTTCGATTACGTGTCAGTCGGCAGTCTATTCAACAAAGCAGAACGAACTGAGCACCGGCGGCGTCACCAATACAGCCACCGCAACCGCGACCATTGCCGGACCGGACGGCGGTACAACCACCTCTAATACTGACAGCGTTTTCGTACCTGCCGTACAGTTGCCAGCGATCAGCCTGACAAAAACAGCGCCGACTGTCACAGCGGCGGAATTCGAAGTGGGTGATATAATCACCTACACCTTCGAGGTGACCAATACAGGTAATGTTCGCCTCGCCAACAATACCGGTGTGTCCGAAATAACCATAACGGATGACAAGATCGGGACGTTCTCGTGCTTTGCTACGCCGTTCCAACCGGGCCAGACGCAGTCATGTACTGCGGACTATATCATAACACCTACCGATGCGGCTGCTGGTGTGGTGGTCAATACCGCCACGGCCTTTGCCGGTCCAATCGCCTCCAATCAGGTCAGCGCGCAGGTCTCTCCTGATTTCAATCCCGAAGTGTCCCTGACCAAGGTCGCCGACACCGCCAGCGTCAACGCGCTGAACAATACCATCTCCTATACCTTCACCGTGACCAACACCGGTGACCGTGTGCTGCGCAATCCCGAAGAACTGGTAACGATTGATGACGCGCTGCTAAGCAGCCCCGCGACCTGTGTCCAACCGCCCGTGCTGCCCGTGGGTGGTACGTTCCAGTGTACCGGCACGCGAAATGGTGTCACTCAAGCGGAGCTTGACGCAGGGCAGGTCGTTAACACGGCCACTGCTTCGTTCCCGTATGAGAATAACGGCGTCACGACGATCATCACCTCTGACGCGGCAACGGCCACAGTGCCGGTTGTGGCCAATCCGTTGGTTGAATTGGACAAGCAGGGACCGGCAGTATTCAACGCGGTCACACAAGAGCTGAGCTATACCTTTGTGGTCTCCAACCCCGGTAACGTGACTTTGCGCACCGCGACCGTCACCGACCCGCTTATTCCAAGCCTGTCATGTACGCTCACCGATATCGCGCCGGGCGACAGCGATAGCTGTACCGCGACTTATGCTGTCCAGCAGCTGGATGTGGACCTTGAAACCATCCCGAACACCGCAACAGTTTCCGCGCAGCCTGCCCAAGGCGCACAGCAAAGCTTTAGCGATACCAGCACCGCGACCCTGCTTGCAGGTGCAGGCACCAAGACGGCCACCATCGACAAACAGGCCGACCGTACCGAATTTACAACGGTGGGCGAACAGATCACCTACACGTTCGAGGTTGAGAACACAGGCACCCAGACCCTGACCAATCTGACTGTGACAGACAGCCTTGATGGGGCCTACACCTGTTCCATCGCCAGCCTTGCTCCGACCGGGATCGACCGCACCTGTAGCTATGTGCATACGGTCACGCAGGATGATATCGATGCGGGCGAAGTGCTGAACACAGCCACTTTGTCTTCGGCTGATTTCGCAGACGAGACTGACAATGCACGGGTCGTCGGCCCTGATCGCATCGCCAGCTATACCTTCCTGAAATCCGCCCCCAGCGCGTTCACCGCTGCTGGTCAGAGCGTCGACTTCCTTTTTACGGTTGAGAACACGGGTACCGTGACGCTGACCAATATAACAATAACCGACCCGTTCTTCGGGACGCCGGTGAACTGCTCCATCCCCGAACTTGCACCGGGCGCGATAGATCGTACCTGCACGGCGACCTATGTGACCATGCAAGAGGATGTGAACACAGGCCAGATCACCAATACTGCCGGGATCACGGTGGATGCACCTGCTGGTGTAGGCGATCCAGCTGATCAAACCTCAACCGCAGTTGTGCAAGCTCCGGCCGAGCAGGCGTCTGTTGTCGTGACCAAGGCATTTGATGATGGCGTATATACCGCTGTTTCGGATAGCGAAGTTTATACCTTTAGCGTGACCAACACTGGCAACGTGACGTTGACCAATCTGGTGCTGAACGACCCGGATCTGGGTTTCACCTGCTCGCTTGACGATTTGGAGCCGAATACATCGACCTCAACATGTTCCGTTGCCGATGGCGGCGGGGCGCTGACAGCGACCAAAACGTTTGACCAGAATAACGTTGATCTGGGCAGCTACACCAACACCGTCGAAGTCACGGGCCAGTCTTCTGTGCAGGGGACACCTGTTTCTGACGCGGCCACCGTGACCGTTGCAGGCCCCGAACAATTGCCCGCACTGGAAATCGAAAAGACAACAACCACTGCGAATTTTGACGCGCTGGGACAGACGCTGTCTTATTCCTACCGCGTCTATAACCGTGGCAACATCACGCTGACCGCCCCGATCACCGTGTCCGATGACCAGATTACGTCGGTCAGCTGTCCCGCTTTGCCACCGGCTGGTCTGGCGATTGATGATTTCATTGATTGTACGGCAACCGCGACAGTGACCCAACCGATGCTGAATGCCGGCTTGATCACCAACGTCGCGACCGCGTCCATCACTCAACCGGTGATTCCGCAGGCGTTGAATGATCCGACAAGCGTGACGGCAACTTCTCCATCCGACAGCGTGACCATCTTTGCCGTACAAGAGCCAGAACTGCGCATCGACAAACGCGTGAAATCGGGGTCAAGCGCCAGCTATTCGGCCGTGAATGATGTGGTTACTTTCGAATATGTCGTGACCAACATTGGCAACGTCACGTTGTTGAACCAGATCACGGTCACCGATGACAAAATCACGACTGTGAACTGTGGGACACCGCCGTTGGTGCCGGGCGGTGTCGTGATCTGTGAGCAGGACTATCTGGCGGATCAAGTAGCGCTGGACGATGGCTTTGTCACAAATACAGCTACCGCCGATACGACGTTTGTGGATGATGACGGTCTCACCATACCTGTTGCTTCACCAAGCGATAGCGTCACGATCAACGCGGTTCAGACGATCGCGCTTGAGGTAGAGAAAACATATACCGGCACGGATCGTGTCGGCGTCTTCGATGTGCCTCAAGAGCTGTATTATTCTGTTGTTTTGACCAACACAGGCAACGTGACGATTGATGGTCCGATTGTATTTGATGACAGCCTCGTGGACTTCCCGTCCGGCTTTAGCTGTCCTGTGTTGCCGAACAATGAACTGCTGCCACAGCAGACGTATAGCTGCACCACAACGCATAATGTGACAGTGGATGATCTGGCGCTAGGCGCGGCGACAAACGTGGTGACGGCGACCGGCCAATTCAACGGCAACCCCGTTACCTCGCCCAGCGACGATGCAATCTATCCCGAAGATGCGGATCCAGCACTGTCGCTTGTCAAAGAAGCGCTGGCCGCGACAGGCACACCTGTTGACGGGACGGTTGCATTGGACAGCCTCACAGATGTCGTGAGCTATCGCTATTCCGTGACCAACACAGGCAACGTCGGACTGGTGGAAGAAATCACTATTGTCGACGATACGATCGCTGGCCCGCTGGTCTGTAAGACAGCCGCAACCGTGCCAGCGGAAGCATTAAGCACGACTGAAACCATCATTTGTGAGTTCGACTATACCCTGACGCAAGCTGATCTTGATCGCGGTTTTGTAACCAACAACGCAACCGCCCAAACGATATTCGGCAGCACGAACGTGGTTTCTCCGAACGCTGATGAGACGGTGACGGTTGCAGAGGATCCATCGCTCACCGTTCTCAAAGAAATGATCACACCTGTCGGTACGGGTGCGATTTTGGGCCAGTCTCTGGAATACCGCCTGACGGCGACCAACGACGGCAACCAGACGCTGTCCGGTGTATCGCTAAGCGATCCGCTGGTGCCTGATCTGACCTGCGTCGTGCTGCCTGCGAATACAGCCGCGCCAAGCAACGTTGTGCTTTTGCCGACCGAGGCGCTGCAATGTAGCGGATTTTATGAAGTCACGCAGGCCAACGTAGATGCGCAATCTCTGGTGAACACAGCGACGGCGACCGGGACCGATCCGCAGGGTATCACCATTGATGGCACCGATGATCACGCGCTGACGCTGGTCCCGCCAATCGTTGAGATGGTCGTTACCAAGACCACAGATCGCCCCGTCGGACCAGAGACAGACTTTAGCGCCGTTGGCCAGAAGGTTACCTTTACCGTAGCGGTCGAGAACACGGGCAACATCACGTTGCAAACCGCGACCGTTACAGACAGCCGTCTTGTGGTGCCAACCAGCTGTACAATCGGCCCGATTGCGCCGCTGGCGACCGATGCGACCTGTACGTTCGAATATACGGTCACTCAGGCAGACATTGACGCGATCAATACAGATAGCGGTGAGACTTTCGGCGGCTTCACCAACGTGGCCTCTGTCACCGCGACGCCGAACAACGCAGCACTTGATCCGATCACCCGCGAAGATGACGTCTTTGTGCGTGGTCCCGACCGCGAGCCGGGGATGATCCTGTCGAAACTGGCCGACAAGTCCCTCATCGACACCTATGACGAAGTGGTCACCTACACCTACACGGTGGCCAACGTCGGTAACGTGACCCTGACGGAAACACCGCAGATCGTTGACGACAAGATCGGCACATTCTCTTGTGAGCCTTTCCCCGTTGGCGGGATTGCGCCGCTGGATGAATACAGCTGCACGCAGACCTATAACGTCACGCAGGAAGATCTTGATAGCGGTGCTGTGACCAACGTTGCCACCGTCAGCAGCAGTCAGGTTGAACCGTCACCGGATCACACTGCTACCTTGACCATCGACGCAACACGCACACCCTTGCTGACCGTTGCCAAGACTGCATCACCAGCCGCAGCCATCGCCGTAGGCGAAGACGTCACCTATGAATATCTTGTCACCAACACCGGTAACGTCACCCTTGCGGATGTGACTGTCGATGACCAGCACACCTCTGCTGCGGGCACTGTGACGCTTCCTATGGATGGTGAAACGCTGACGGCAGATGTGAATGAAACAGGTACCTCGACCGATAGCGCGGCTGCGGGGGTCTGGAGCACGCTTGCCCCCGGTGATGCGGTGACATTCACCGCGACCTATACCGTCACGCAGGCGGATATCGACCAGCAGTTTACCCTGACCAACATCGCAACGGTAACAGGCACAGGCCCTGATGACAGTGGGATTGCCACACAGCAGGATGACGCCGCCGTAACCACTGCGGCGAAAGAGCCTGCGATCGTTGTTACGAAAACGGCAGATGAAACGAACATCACCACTCCGGCTGTGGTAGGGCAGCAAGTGCCGTTCACTGTGACGGTGGCCAACACCGGCAACCAGACGCTTTTGGCGCCAGAGCTGACCGACACGTTGACTGACATCAGTGGCAACCCGCTGGCACTGACCGTGCCGATGGCGCTTGATCCCGCGAATAGCGGCGATACCAACACCAACGGTCTGCTCGATATCGGAGAGACGTGGAACTACATCGGCCGCTTCGATGTCACGCAGGAGTCGATTGATGCGGGGGGAATCCGCAACGCGGTGGATGTGACTGCCGAAGACCCGCAGGGCGTTGATACCATCGGTGATGCGGTGACGGGTGATGTCATTCTGAACGGCATTCCGAAAATAGCAGTGGTCAAAACCGCCGTGACTGACGACGGTGGTGATGGTGTTCTGGATGTGGATGACACGATTACCTACACCTACACGATCAGCAACACGGGCCTTTTGGATGTGCTTGACGTTGCTGTGACGGAAACCGACTTTGGTGGCGCAGGTGTCACACCGGTTCCGGCCTATAGCACAGGTGGTACCGATCTGGGTGGTGATCCGGCTGTTCTTGATCTGCCTGTCGGGGCAGGGGTGATCACGTTTACTGCTACTTATGCGCTGACCCAAGAAGACCTTGATGCAGGCGAAGTTTCCAACCAGGCGACCGCCACAGGCGCAAGCCCGGCGGGGGTTCCTACCAGCGATGTGTCTGACGATGACAGTGCTGCAGATGATGCAAATGATCCGACGGTCACGCCGCTGGACCGCGCAGGGGAACTGACGGTCGAGAAACGTGTGGGCGTGACAGTATTGTCCGATCCTCCCGCGCTGGGTGACACGATCAACTTTGTGATCGAAGTTACCAACACCGGTAACCAATCGCTGACGGCGCCAGTTTTGTCGGACACATTGACCGATGCCGACGGTGGCCCGCTTGCGTTGACAGTGGTGCCGCAATTCGATGCCGGGGATGCCAATGGCAACAACACCCTCGATGTGGGTGAGACCTGGACCTATCTGGCAAGCTATGACCTGACCCAGCCTGCACTGGACGCCGGTGGTATTTCAAACTCTGTTACAGCCACGGCTGCTGATACGGACGGCAATCCTGTCGCGGATGTGTCTGACGATGATGCCGGTGCCACGGATGCAGACGGCGACAACGATCTTGCGAATGATCCAACCCTTTTGACCATTGAAGAAGCGCCTGCACTGGTGGTCGAAAAGCGCGCTGATGTTTCAGCGCTTAGCGATCCTCCGCTTCTGGATGAGGTGGTGAGCTTTACCATCGAGGTCATCAACTCAGGCAACCAGACGCTGGGTGCCCCTGTGCTGGCTGATACGATCCTTGATGCCAACGGCGATCCTCTGGCGCTGTCGACAGTACCGACCTTTGATGCGGGCGATGACAATAATGACGGCCTGTTGGATGTCGGTGAAACATGGACCTATCTTGCTACCTATGCGTTGACGACACCCGCTTTGGACGCTGGCAGTTTGTCCAACAGCGTAACTGCCACGGCAACCGATCCTGACGGAAATCCCGTTACGGATGTGTCTGACGATGATGCTGGTGCAACCGATGCCGACGGGGACAACGATCCTGCGAACGACCCAACGCTTGTTGCGCTTACCGGTGCACCTGCTCTGGTGGTTGAGAAACGTCTGGACGTGTCTGCGGTCAGTAACCCTGCGGTTGTGGGCGAAGTCGTGACGTTCTCAATCCTTGTGGACAACACGGGCAACCAGACGCTGAACACAGTTGTGCTTACGGATACGCTGGTTGATTCAAACGGGGATGCTTTGGCGCTGACCTCTGGCCCCGATCTGGTTGCGGCCAGCGATGCCAACGGTGACGGCGCGCTGGATACCGATGAAATCTGGGAATACACAGCCAGCTTTGAGCTGAACCAGCAGGCGATTGATGCCGGCGGGGTGGCAAACTCGGTTCTGGTTGAGGCGAAAGACCCGTTCGGGAACGATCTGTTCGACGTGTCGGATGATGATGCCGGTGCAACCGATGCGAATGGCGATAACGATCCGGGCAATGACCCGACAGCCACTGTTTTCGGCACCGATCCTGATCTGGCTGTTCTGAAAACGTCCGTGGTGAACACAGGTGCAGACGGACGGGCGGATGTGTCCGACACGATCACCTACACCTATACCATCAGCAACGAGGGCAATCAGACGCTTTATGATGTTGCCGTGACCGAAACCGGCTTTGCCGGAACAGGGATGCCGCCTGTGCCGACCTATGCCAGCGGTGGCGTGGCCATAGGCGGCGATGCGGCCGTGATGGACCTGCCTGTTGGGACCGGCACGGTTGTCTTCACTGCGACTTATATTCTGACGCAAGATGACATTGATGCGGGCGAAGTTGTCAACCAAGCGACAGCTTCCGCCAATGATCCTGCGGGCAACAGTGTCAGCGATGAATCCGATCCTGCGGATACCGCAGGGGATGAGCCGACAACCACCTTGATCGAACGTGAACCGGCGCTGCAAACCGTGAAGCGCGCCTTCCCGCTGCTCAGCACGCCGGTGCAGGTTGGCGATGTGATCAACTATACAATCACGCTTGCGAACACAGGCAACGTGACGCTGACATCGCCGACGATGACCGATACACTGACCGGCGCCAATAACGTGGCATTGGATCTTACCAGCGGTCCGACCTATGACGACGGCGATTTGGACAATGACGGACGCCTCGATGTCGGCGAAACTTGGATCTATATTGCACAGTTCGTGATTGATCAGGTCGCGATTGATGCAGGCGGTGTGGCTAACACAGCTGTCGGCAGCGCGACTGATCCGGAGAACAACAGCGTCAGCGATATCTCGGATGATACAAACGATAATCCTGCGGACAGCGATCCGACGGAGACGCCGCTTGCGGGTGCGCCAGCCATTGGTCTGGTTAAAGCCTCTGTTCTTGATTTGGGTACAGACGGTGTGGCCACGGTCGGCGATATCATAACCTACACCTATACCTTGACCAATCTGGGTAACGTAAGCGTTCTGGACCCTGTCCTGTCCGAGACGACCTTTAGCGGTACGGGCACGGCCCCTGTTCCAACGTTGCAAAGTGGTGGCTCTGTCATCGGTGGCACCACCGCACCGGATTTGGCGGTCGGTACTGTGCCGATGGTTTATACGGCGACATATGCGCTGACCCAGCAGGACATCGACGCAGGTGAGATCAGCAACGAAGCTTTGGCCACAGGCGATCTGCCCGGCGGCGGGACAGTTTCCGATGCATCTGATGAAGCGACACCCGGTGAGGATGACAATGATCCGACGCTGACCTCTATTCCGGCTGCTCCCGGCCTGGACGTTGTGAAACAGGCCGATCTGTCCGCGCTGCAAACGCCGGTTCAGGTGGGCGATCAGATCGCCTTTGTGATCACGGTTGCAAACACGGGTAACGTGACACTGGATAACGTGGGTCTGACCGATACTTTCACGCGCCGCGACGGCACGCCGCTGACGCTAAGCACGTCGCTTACCGGTGGTGACGGTGGCACTGCGGGTGCGCTTGAGGTTGGTGAAACGTGGGAGTTCCGCGGCACGCATAGCCTGACGCAAGAGGATATTGACGCGGGCGGTGTGCGCAACACGGCGGTGGTAGAGACGACCGATCCTGATGGATTGCCGGTGAATGACACCTCGGACGATGGAAATGACGCCGACGGCAATACCGAAGACGACCCGACCGAGGTCAACCTTCAGGGTGTGCCAGAGATCGATCTGCTCAAGCAGGTCGGGGCGGGTGCTGTTTTGCCGTTCACCACGCTCAATCAGGTTGTGCCGTTTGAATTCGTTGTCACCAACACAGGCAACATGACCATCACTGCGCCGATCACCGTGAGCGATCCGTTGATTGATGCGCAGGGACTTGGCGGTATTGACTGCCCCGCGCCACCGCTTGCGCCACAGGCAAGCCTGACCTGCACGGGTAACTATACGATCACGCAGGATGATCTGGATTTCGGCACGTTCGAAAACATCGCGACAGCCAACGTCAACCAACCGCTGTTGCCGGTCGTACCCGGTGATCCGACATCTGTTGTCGCCAGCTCTGATCCATCCTCGGTTGAGATTACTGCCGCGCAAGAGCCAGAGCTGATCACAACCAAGGCAATCGCAAGCACGTCGGCGGGTTCTTTCAGCGAAGTCGGTGACCAGATCACGTATATCTTCACGGTTACCAACTCTGGTAACGTGACTCTGGCAGGTCCTGTGACCATTGATGATGACCAGATCGGTGCCGGTCTTGCCTGTGCTGCAGGTCCGCTTGCGCCGCAACAAACAGTCAGCTGTAGCCATGTCTGGACAGCAGAGCAGGAAGACCTGAACCGTGGTTTCGTCACAAACGAAGCGACATCCGAAGCGATCTTTGATGGCGCCCCCGTAACGTCTGATCCTGTCACGGCGACTGCCCCTGCGGTCCAAACCATCGAGTTGTCGATGGAGAAGAACCTGCTCAGCGCATCGCCCGACCTCTTTGATGTCGGCACATTGCTGTCGTATGAATTTGTGGTGACCAATACCGGCAATGTCACCATAGATGGTCCGTTGGTGGTGAACGATTCACTCGCCGTTGACGCCAGCTGCCCTGCGTTGCAAGGCGGCGTGCTTCTGCCCGCCGCAAGCGTCACCTGCTCTGGTAGTTATACCCTGACGGTAGAGGATTTGGAGCTGGGTGCGACCAACAACACCGCCTCTGTTTCGGGCACCTTTGATGGCGCGCCCGTCACTTCGCCCAGTGACAGCGCGATCTATCCTGTCGATGCGATCCCGGCGCTTGGGATCACCAAGGAAAGTGTTCCAAGCGATATCACTTTTGCCGCTGTGAACGATCCGATCACTTATACCTATACGGTGCTCAACGATTCAAAAGTTGGCCTGAATGAAGACATTCTGGTCATCGATAACCGGATCGAAGATCCAATCCTTTGTCATGATGCGTCCACGCAAGGTGTCTTCAGTGTCGGTCAAAGTGCCACCTGTACTGCGATCTATCTGATCACACAGGATGATCTGAACGCGGGTTTTGTCACCAACGAGGCGATTGCGCAGACTGTTTTCGCCCCCGGAACAGATAACGAGCTGCCGGTGAATTCCGTAGCGGTTACCAAAACCGTTGATGCGGATGCGATGCCGGAACTCAGCCTTGGAAAAGTGATTGTTGCCCCACTGGGTGACATCGCCGTCGGAGCAGACGTTACCTACCGCATGACAGCCACGAACACCGGCAACCAAACGCTGTCCGGTGTGGCCATTGCCGATGCGATGCTGCCAGTGCTTACCTGTACGGTGGACGGCGCGGCCGCTCCGTCGAATGTGGTGCTGCTGCCAAATGCATCCCTGGTGTGCGAAGGCACGTACCGCGTGCAGCAAAGCGATTTTGACAGCCGCTCATTGGTGAACACGGCCCGAGCGACCGGCCAGACCCCGCAGGGTGCCACCGAAGGTGCCGAGGCTCAGGTGGCAGCGCCACTTGCGGACGCGGATCCGCTGCTAGAAGTCGAAAAGACACTTGTGCCGCAACCTGTCGAAGGCCAGCCTGCCTTTACCGCTGCCGGGCAGTTGATCCAGTTCCGCCTGAGTGCGCGCAACACTGGCAACGTCACGCTGAACAACGTCGAAGTGTCTGACGTGCGTACAACGTCTCCGTCCAGTTGTGATCTTGGTACGCTTGCGCCTGATCAGGCTAACGGCAGCTGTGTGGTATCCTATTTGACCACGCAGGAAGATGTGGACGCGGTGAACGCAGGGCAGGTGCCGTTTGGCGGTTTCCTGAACGTGGCGAATGGTACGGCTGTTGCAGCCACGCCGGACGCGCCCGAAGTCATCACCGAAGACGAATTGTTCGTGCGCGGACCTGACCACGCGCCTGCCTTCAGCATCGTGAAAACCTCTGATGTGGAGCAGGTGACAGCGGCTGATCAGATCATCACTTATACCTATACGGTGACAAACAGCGGTAACATCACGTTGACGGCACAGCCGATGGTAACGGATGACCGGATTGCAAATGTTTCTTGTGCGCCTGTTCCCTCCGGTGGTCTTGCCCCCGGCGGAAGCCTGCTGTGTCAGGCACCCTATACGGTGACGCAAGAAGACATGAACGCAGGGTCGATCACCAACATCGCGCGCGCTTTCTCTGCCGAGGTTCCGCTGCCCGCAACGCCGGGTCCGGAGACTGCGACACTGACAGTGCCCGCGATTGCCAATCCGCAGATCTTGCTGGAGAAAACCGCCGACCTGACAACCAATGTCGCGGTAGACCAGGAGATCACTTATACTTACACCGTCACCAACACCGGCAACCTCACGCTGAGCGATGTCACGGTCGCGGATGCACATACGTCCGCTTCCGGCACCAATGCGTTGCCAGTGGGCGAAGACAGCCTGCGTACGGATGCCACCCCTGCGAATGACAGCAGCGACAGCGTTGACGATAACGGTGTCTGGAGCGTTCTTGCCCCCGGCGATGTCGCCACCTTCAGCGCGCGTTATACCGTCACGCAGGCTGATGTGGATAACCAGACCTTGCTGCGCAACACCGCAACGGTCACAGCCACCAGCCCCGACGGGAATTCACCTTCCTTCAGCGACACGGTTGAGATCACGCCAGAGGTCAATGCGCCGGCACTCACGGCCCTGAAAACCGTGGACGAAAGCGGATTGTCCGATCCACCAATGTCCGGCGACGTGCTGATCTATTCGATCAGCGTGACCAACAGCGGCAACCAGACACTGCGCAACATCAGCTTGATTGATGCCTTGCGTCGTGTGGACGGCACAACGGTCAGCCCTGCACCGCAGCCACAATTTGTGGGCGGTGACGTTGGCCAGATCGGTCTGATGGAAGTCGGCGAAGTCTGGACCTACACGGCCGAATACACGCTGTCGCAGGAAGACATTGATGCAGGCGGGGTGAACAATCAGGTCACCGCACGCGGCGTGTCACCTGACGCATCCCTTGTGCTGGATGCCTCTGATGACGGGGTGCCTGCGAATGGTGACGATAACCCGACACCGACGCTTATTCCGGCGCGCCCCGGTATCGAAGGTCGTAAATCGATTGTTTCAGGTACGCCGGAAGTCGGCAGTGCAATCGGGTTCGAGATTACGATCCTGAACACCGGCAACGTAACCCTGAGCAATGTGGGTGTGGTGAGCGATACGCTGACCCGCGCCGATGGCGAAGCCTTGGCACTGGACGCGCAACCGCTCTTTACGGGCGCATCGGCTGGTTCTGGTGTCGGAGTCCTGAAACCGGGTGAAACTGCGACTTATCGCGCGTTCTATACGCTGGTGCAGGCCGACATTGATGCAGGCGGCATTGAAAACACTGCCCGCGTGGCAGGCACGCCGCCTGTCGGGTCGCCATTGAGCGATATTACTGCCGATGCCGACGATGCAGACGGTAATACTGTGGATGACCCGACCGTCCTGAACGTGCCGGCAGAACCTGCGCTGACGCTGGTCAAGCAATTGGGAGAAGACGCGCCTGCCAGCTATGATAGCGTGGGCCAACTGCTGCCTTACACCTTCGAAGTCACCAACAGCGGTAACATTACCTTTGCAGGACCAGTAAGCATTTCTGATCCGTTGATCACAGACGCGGGCGGTGAAATCACCTGTGCCGCAGTGCCAGAGGGCGGTCTTGCGCCGCTTGCCTCGCTGATCTGTACCGGAACCTATGCCGTCACACAGTCCGACATTGATGCGGGCCAGATCGACAACGCCGCAACTGCAAGTTCGAATGACACGGTGTCCGAAGAGGCGATCGCAACCATTCTGGCGCAGCAGACACCTGCGCTGACGTTGGACAAGACAGCTGATCCGATCGACGCTATTGATTTCGTCACGGGTGCTGTCGCGGTCTATACCTATACGACGACCAACACGGGCAACACGACCATCACCGCGCCGATAACGGTAACCGATAACCTTATTCCGGCTTCCGCGATTACCTGTGCGGCCTTCCCCGAAGACGGGCTTGCCCCCGGCGGGACCTATGTCTGCCAAGGTGAATACATCGTGACGGCGACGGATGTTGATTTGGGAAGTGTGACCAACCTTGCCAGCGCCAGCGATGGTACGACCACATCGCCGCTTGCCTCCGAGACGATCCCGGAGCAGGGCGTTCCTGCGCTGAGCATTGTGAAATCCGCCACCGAAAGCGCCGAGTTCTCTGAAGTGGGCGATCCGCTGGAATACAACTTTGCTGTGACCAACTCTGGTACGCGGGCCTTCGCTTCTCCTGTCGTTGTCACCGATGTGCTGTTTGGTGACGTGACCTGTTACACGCCATCGACGGCTGATCCCGATCTGCGCGCAGGTGAGACAGTGACATGTGGCGGTATCTACAACGTGACGCAATCCGATCTGGATCGCGGGCAGGTCTTTAACGAAGCCTATGCACAAACCCTTTTCGGTACTGATGACACGCCAGTGACGTCGCCACCTTCCAGCGTGACGGTCGGCGCTGATATCGCGCCCGACGTGACGCTGACAAAAACACCCTCGACAACCGAGCTGACAGAAGCCGGGCAGCAGGTGACATATACGCTTGTTGCCGAGAACACGGGTAACCAGACGCTGCGCGGTGTTACCGTGCGTGACCCGCTGTTGACCGGTTTCACCTGTACGCAGGACGAGCTGTTGCGCGGCGCGACGCTTGAATGTTCCGGCATTTACACCGTGACCCAAGCAGACGTGGATGCCGGCAGCCTGAGTAACACCGCAACCGTGCGCGGCATCAGCCCGCTGGGTGACGCGGTAGACGCAGAAACCACTGTGGTAATCGACATTGCAGCGACCCCTGCTGTGAACCTGATCAAAACAGCGACCCCGACGCCATTCGGTGAGGTTGGCAGCACGTTGACCTATCTGTTCGAAGTGCAGAACACAGGTAACGTGACGCTGACCAATTTGGTTATCAGCGATGTGCTGGACGATACCTATAGCTGTGAAATCCCGCGCATTGCGCCGGGGACCAGCAACCTTACCTGTGCCATGCCTTATGTGGTCACGCAGGCGGACGTTGATGCCGGCGAAATCGAGAATACCGCGAGCCTGACAGGCGATGGCCCGGCTGGCCTGACAGTATCTGATGATGTGATCGTCACAACACCCGGACCAGAGCGCCTTGGTAGCCTTGAAGCAACCAAGACTGTGGCACCGGCGGCGAGCGTGCTGGGTGCACCTGTCCGGTATACTCTGACAGTAGAAAACACCGGTAACGTAAGCCTGCGCAATGTCGTTGTGATCGACACGATGACCAATCTTGACGGGTCAGCTATCGCGCTGGATGCGCCGTTTGCGCTGCAATCTGTCAGCGATACCAACGGTGATGGTGTTCTGGATGTGGATGAGGCGTGGATTTATACTGCCACCCGCACTTTGCGCCAAAGCGATCTGAACAGCGGTGGTTTGCTGAACCAGGTACGAGTCGACGCGCGCGATCCGGTGAATACGGCGGTCAGTGATGTGTCTGACGATGGCATCGATGGCGATGGTGAGACGACGGAAGACGTGACAGAATTCCGCGCGGCGACCACAGCCGAACTTTATGTGGTAAAAACCGTCATCACGCCTGCGACGCAAGTGGGTGAGATGGTGATATTCGAAGTGGTCGCCGAAAACACCGGCAATCAGGATATCAGCGACCTCACGGCATCCGATACCATGACCCGCGTTGACGGTAGCCCTGTGCCCGCAGAGATCATTCCGCAGTCGGTACCAACGGTGTTGTCACCGGGTCAAACCGCCGTTTGGCGTGTAACCCATGTGCTGACGCAAGCCGACATTGACGCGGGCGGTCTGTCCAACAGCGCACTGGTAAGCGGGCTGGATGTGCTTGGTGATCCGTTGTCGGCCTTGTCGAACGACGGGATCGACACGGACGGCAACCTAACCGACGACCCGACAGTGATGCCAATCGATCTGGTGCCGTCATTCGAAGTGATCAAAGTCGCAGGCGAAAATGTTGGGACGCAAGCAGGGGAGGCGGTGGATTACATTGTCACGGCCTTCAACAACGGCAACGTCACCCTAAGCGGACTGAGCCTTACTGATAGTCTGACGGATCTGGACGGAGAAAATCCGCGGAGCCTGCCGCTGGTCTTTGCTGGCAACGATGGCGATCCCGCGTCGCCTGCCGGGACAATCGCACCGGGTGAGACTGCCACCTACACGGCCAGCGTCGAACTGATCCAGTCCGATCTTGATGCAGGGGGGCTGACCAACACGGTGGCCGCTACAGCTTTGACGCCGACAGGCGCAAGCCTTCTGGATATCTCGGATGATGATGGTGAAGGGCTGGATGATCCGACGGTTGTGCGGATCGAGGGACTGCCTTCGTTCGATATCTTGAAAACGGTTGGCACGAACGAGCTCCTGTTCCCGACTGTTGAGCGTGCGACCTTTACGATCACCGTGACCAACACAGGCAACATCACCCAATCGGGCGTTCAGGTGCGCGATGATCTGGTATCCTTCTTGTCACCGGCCATATTGCTGGGCGATACCTATCCGCCACAGGTAACCATTGCGGGCTTTGATGGCGGCAGCGCCAACGCGGGCTACGATGGCAGCGCCGATACTGCGCTGATCGCCGGTGATGCCACGCTGGAACCCGGTGCAACGGGCACCATCACACTGGTTGCAGTCTATGGCACGTCCACTGGTCAACCCGGTTCACCAAATACGGCGTCTGTTGTCTCTACCCAGTTGGGTGAACCGACAGAGGGCGAAGTTGTTGTCCAGACCACCGACCAGGATGGTGACGGCATTCCCGACTATCTGGAATCCCCGACAGCCGACCGTGACGGTGACGGTATTCCGGACCGCTTTGACTATGACCCCACCGGCACATTCTATTGTGAGGACGACGGGCGCATTTTCTCTGGCGGCCAGATCTCGGTCTCGGGCGGCGGTGTGACGCAAACAGGGGTAGGGACCACGGGCCCGATCACAATCGTAAGGGACGGCGCGGACGGGAATTTCCAATTCTTCGTGACGGCTGCCGGCACCTATACGCTTGGCCTTGATTATCCGACGCAAACCCAGCCTTCGACAGCACGGACCACCAGTGGCAATGTGGATGCGGGCCGCTATGCGCCTGCCAATCCGGGTGTTATCGGATCGCTTCCTGCGGGTGAAACCAATCTGCTGACCGATGCCAGCGCGGAGGCGAATCCGTTCTACACCAGCTTCACCATTGAGGCGGGCGATCCGATGCTGATCGGGAATAACATCCCGCTGACGGCATGTGGCGCGGTGACAGAAGTTGTTGCAACCAAAACCGCAGACCGCCGCACGGCTGTCTTCGGGGAGACGATCAACTATACGCTGAGCTTCGCCAATAACTCGGGACGGGACATTCCGAATGCGCGGATCGTCGATCAGCTGCCTTCGGGTCTGCTGTACACGCCCGGTTCGGCGCGGGTGAACGGCACGCAGGTTGAGCCTGTCTCAACCGGTCGCCGTCTGGAATGGCGCAATGATCTGGCAACAAGTGCCACGACGGTTGTGACCTTTGCGGTTCGCGTGGCCCGCACGGGTGAGTTCGGCGAACGGGTAAACCGTACATACCTTGAAGACCGCTTTGGCCGGACTTTGTCCAACATTGCTGAAGCAGCGGTGCGCATTGATCCTGAACACGTCTTCGACTGTTCTGATGTGATCGGGCGCGTGTTTGATGACCGCAACGGCAACGGCTATCAGGACGGGCCGGGCACATTGCCCGAACCGATCATTGATGACAGCTATGTCGGTAACGGCAAATTCGGCAAACTGGATCGCACGCCCGCGCGCCGCGACCAGTCAGAACCGGGCCTGCCGGGGGTTCGTTTGGTGACGCCGGACGGGATCAAGATTACGACAGACGAACATGGTCGCTATTCATTGCCTTGTGCGGCCCTGCCGCGTGACATTGGTAGCAACTTCATGCTCAAGCTTGATACGCGCACTTTGCCGACAGGCTATACTGTCACGACGGAAAACCCCCGCGTGGTGCGCCTGACAGCCGGTAAATTCGCCAAGCTGAACTTTGGTGCGCGTCTGGGTAATGTTGTCGACATTGACCTGACAGCGGCTGCATTCGAAAGCGGAGGCAGCGCGCCCAAGGCGGGTCTGTCCGGGGCGATTGACGGGTTGATCGGGCAAATTGCCAAGAAACCTTCGATGCTTCAGATGACCTATGTGCTGGGCCGGAACGAGCCGCCGGAAATGGGCCGCGCGCGTCTGCGCGAGATGGAAAAACTTATCCGCAAGAAATGGCGCGGTAAGGGTAGGTACAAGCTTGTGATCGAAAAAACTGTGACGAAAACGAAATGAGGAACGGGTAATGATTAAGAAAATGGTATCCCCGCGCCTTGTCGTTTTGACCGGCGTATCGTTTCTGGCTCTTTCTGCGGCCACCATGGCGCAGGAAGGTTCGGGATTTAGCATCTCTATCGACGGACAGACGGTGTCCGGCGATCCGCGTCTTTCCACAACCAAAGCACGCGAAGACCGTGCGTTGGAGCGTGCGAAGCTGCGCGTGCAGTTCGACGGGCTGGAAGTAAAGCCGCGCCTGACGGCCCTTGTGACGAATGAGCGATCTCCGCGCGCGGGTGAGACCCTTCAGGTACAAAGCCAGATGAACTATCCGGCCTATGTCACGCGGGGGGAAATCCGCGTGATTGATCCTGACGCCCGCGGTGGTGCGCGGGTAGTGGCAAGCACGCCCATCGCGGCCAATGGCAGTGCCAGCTTGCGCCTGCCAGAGGGCGACAACCTGCTGATGACCTACCGCGTCTATGACGCCAACGGCCGCTTTGATGAAACACGCCCATTGCCTTTGCGTCCTGTCGATGTGGACGAAGAAACCGACATTACTGCACCTCCTCCTGAACTGGGGGAAGACGCTGGCGGTATCCGCCGCATTCCCGTCTATGGCGGCGCGGTCACGATCAGCGGCACAGACGTGCGTCAAGGCGCTGTCGTCAGCACTCTGGGCGAGCAAATTCGCCCCGATGCATCCGGTGCCTTTGTGTTGCAGCGTATCCTGCCTGCGGGCGATCAGGCTGTTGCCGTGCGTGTCAGCGGGGCAGGAGAGAACACCTATATAGAGCGTGATATTCTGATCCCGCGCGCCGAGTGGTTCTATACGGGTATTGTTGACCTGACCTATGGCCGCCGTCTGGAAGGTGGCGTTGATGCCGCTGGCGAAGAATATGACAAGACGTTCAGCTATGGCCGCATTGCGGGCTACGCCAAGGGCAAGACGCAGAATGGTTGGGTGCTGACAGGATCTGTTGATACGGGTGAAGAAGACCTGTCCGACATCTTCCGCAATCTGGATGAAAAAGACCCGCTGAATGTGCTGCTGCGCCTGCAACGCGAGAATGCCTACCCGACTTACGGTGATGATAGCACTTATGAAGAAGGCGCCCCGACGGACGGCAAATTCTATCTGCGGGCGGAACGCAACGGCAGCCACATCATGTGGGGCAACTACAAAGCATCGGTGCAGGGCGGATATTATCTGCGCAACGAACGCACGCTTTACGGCGCGCAAGGTGTCTACCGCAGCCCGCAAACCACCAGTCGCGGCCAGTCGCGCGTTTCGGTTGAAGCCTATGCAGCAAGCCCCGACAACTTGCCGGGCCGTGAGAGCTTCCTTGGAACGGGTGGTTCGGTCTACTTCTTGCAGCGGCAGGATATCTCTGTGGATTCAGAGACGTTGCGGGTTGAACTGCGGGACCGTGATACCGGCCGCGTTGTCGAAACCCGTACCCTTTCAGCCGGACGGGATTACCGCATCAACTATCTACAAGGCACAATCATCCTTTCCGAACCGCTTAGCGGATCGGCCAGCACTGGCTCGGTTATCGGGCAGGCGGGTGGTGACTATGATGTGCTGCTGGTGGCGAATTATGAATATACACCCGTCGCAGGTGATGTGGACGGCTACAGCTACGGTGGCCGCGTTGAAGGCTGGGTCGGCGACAACGTACGCCTTGGCTATACCGGCATCGTTGAGCAGACCGACATTGCTGACCAGACAGCGCAATCCGCTGACCTGCTGTGGGAGCTGACCGAGCGAAGCTTTCTGGCGCTTGAGTTCGCCCAAACCGAAGGACCGGGTTTTGGCTCGAGCCTGTCCACCGACGGGGGTTTGATTATTCAGAATGACCCTACGGCAGGGATAACAGATGGCACGGGAGATGCTTTCGCCGCGCGCGTTCAATTGGATCTTCAAGACGTTGGGTTGAAGATGCCCGGCATGGTGTCAGCCTACTATGAAACCCGCGATGCAGGATTCTCGACGCTGGATTATGAAACCCGCGTTGACGAGGAACTGTGGGGCGTGGCCCTTGATCTTGAGGCGAACGAGCGTACCGCGTACCGCTTTTACTACGACAGTTTTGAGGATGATGACGGCCGGACAAAGAATGAAGGCGGGGCCGAGATTGCTTACCTGTTGACCGAGCGTGTGAAGCTTGAATTCGGTATTGAGCACCTTGAGCAGAATACCCCGTCTGGTGATGCTGACGAAAACGGGCGCCGCACGGATGTGGGTGTGCGCGCCACCGTTGAGCAAAGCGAAGATTTCACTTGGTACGTTTTTGGTCAAACGACTGTGGACCGCTCTGGCGGGTTGGAAAAGAATGATCGTCTGGGTGTCGGTATCCGCTACCGTTTCGCAGAGAAGTGGACGTTCGAGGGCGAACTTTCGGACGGTTCACAAGGGGCAGCTGGTGCGGCACTGTTGACCTATCAGCGCAACGACACCGACAATGTCTATCTTGGCTACCGTCTTGATCCCGGGCGTGAATTTTCCGGTACTGATCTGGTGGGCCGTGATGGCGGGCAATATGTAGCCGGTGGCCGCCGCGCAGTGCATGAGGATGTCGATGTCTACGGAGAGAACACTTATGATCTATTCGGTCGCCACCGTTCGTTGACCAGCACCTATGGTGTGGAATATCGCAGCACCGAACAGCTGACCTTCACGGGTAGCTATGAATTTGGTCAGGTCCGTGATGACGTGAACGGCGATCTGGATCGCAAGGCCCTGTCGCTGGGCGCACGTTTCGAGAATGATAAGGGGCTGTCATGGCGCGCCCGCGCCGAGTTCCGCCGCGACCGTGGTGAAACCTTCGGGTCTGACCGTGACAGCGATGCCTTCCTGTTCGTCAGTTCGGCCCGTTATAAAATCAACGAAAACCAGCGCATGGTTTTCTCTTTGGATTATGCGGATACGGATACGGATGATACATCCATCCTGTCGGGCAAATACATTGACGCGCAGGTGGGCTATGCCTTCCGTCCGGTCGACAACGACCGTCTGAACATATTGTTCAAATACCGCTTCCTAAAGGACACGATCGGGCAGGAGATCGACAGTTCAACCGAGCGTGGACCACGTCAGACCAGCCATGTTCTGTCACTGGATGCCGATTATGACCTGAACCAGCAATGGACGGTGGGCGGTAAAATCGGTGGCCGTTGGGGGCAGTCTTCTCCGGATGAGACGATCCCGTTGGCTGACAACGATGCCTATCTGGCTGTGGTCAACGCGCGCTATCACCTGACCCACAAGTGGGATCTTCTGCTTGAAGCGCGATATCTGGATGCGACGGATGCAGGCCTGTCAGAAGTCGGCATTCTTGGCGCGGCGTACCGTCATATCGGGAACAACGTGAAGCTTGGTGTCGGCTATAACACGGGCCGCTTCTCGGATGATCTGACGGACCTGACCTATGACGACGAAGGCGTGTTCATCAACTTCATCGCCAAGTTCTAACCGGGCGGGCAAAATGCGCCCGCCCTTTACCACCTAGAGATCGGCGCATTCAGGTATTGCGCTGATGACGGTGCCTTTTTCAATATGTTGCAGCAGATTATCGACGGTCAGCGCGCCCATGGCTGCGCGTGTTTCGACGGTGGCACTGCCGGCATGGGGCAGCAGAACCGTGTTCGGCAGATCTCGCAACGCTTTGGGCACATGTGGTTCATGCTCGAATACATCCAGACCGGCCCAGCCCAGTGCGCCCGATTGCAGCGCGTCTATGAGGGCTGCTTCGTCCACCACCGAACCGCGTGAGACGTTGATCAGCGTGCCGTCGGGACCAAGTGCTGCCAAGACATCCGCGTTGACCAGTTTATTGGTGCTTGGTCCGCCTGGCGTGATGCAGATCAGGACATCGCAGGCAGCGGCCATGTCGGTCAGATCAGCGTAGTAAGTGTACGCCACATCCTTCTTGCTCCGGCTATGGTAGACGATCGTGGGGTTCCAGGGCGCGAGCTTATCTGCAATGGCCTGACCGATCCGTCCCAGACCAAGGATGCCAATAGTCTGGTTTTCCGCCGACCGTGTCAGTGGCGCAGCGCCGTGGGTTTCCCACGCTCCGGAACGGACATAGGCATCGTCACGCCGCATTTCACGGTAGCAGGCCAGCATCAGCAACACTGCGGTTGTCGCGACCTCGGCATTCAGAACATCCGGTGTGTGAGTCACCATGATGCCGCGCCGCACGGCTTCTGCCGCGTCGATGGAATCATACCCCACGCCGTAGCAGGAGATCATCTTGAGGTTGGGCAGGGCGTCCATGATGGCGGGTTGAACACCGGCCCCCCCGTTTGTGACAACATGGGTGATCGCTGCACCGTTACTTTGCAGCCAAGCCATGTCATGATCCGCCCATTGGTGAAGGGTGCATGCCGCTTCCATCCGGGTTAGCATCGCGTCTGATGCGCCCCCTATCAGCAAAACTTCAGGCATCTTCATCCACCTTCTGACGCTGTACGCCCAAGCCTTCGATGGTCAGTTCCATCACATCGCCCTTTTTCAGGTAAACCGGCGTTGGCTTCATGCCCATACCGACGCCGGGGGGCGTGCCTGTGGTGATCACATCACCGGGATGAAGGGTCATCAGCCCGCTCAGATGTTCGATGATCTCGGCCACAGAAAAGATCATCGTCGCGGTATTGCCGTTCTGCATCCGCTTGCCATTCACGTCTAGTGACATGGAAAGTGCCTGCGGGTCGGGTACTTCGTCGCGTGTGACGAGCCATGGGCCGGTTGGGCCGAAGGTGTCACAGCTTTTTCCCTTGGTCCATTGTCCGGTCAACTGGGTCTGGAAGTGGCGTTCAGAGACGTCATTGATGACGCAGTATCCTGCGACATAATCCAGCGCGTCTTCCTTCGAGACATATTTTGCCTTTTTGCCGATCACCACGCCCAGCTCAACCTCCCAGTCGGTGTGGGTTGAGCCGCGCGGCATCACAACATCATCGTTGGGCCCGACAATCGCGGAGTTGGCTTTGAAGAACAGGATCGGATGTTCGGGGATTGCGGCGCCTGTTTCTGCGGCATGGTCCGAATAGTTAAGACCGATGCACAGGAATTTTCCGATGTTCCCGACGCATGGGCCAATGCGGGGCGCGCCTGTGACTTCGGGTAGGGTGGCGGGGTCAATCGCCCGCAATTTCGCAAGGCTGGCGTCATCCAGCATGTCACCTGTAATGTCGGCCACATGGGCAGACAGATCGCGCAAAGTGTCGCCATCCATCAGGCCGGGTTTTTCGGTCCCGGTCGCGCCGTATCTTACCAGTTTCATGTATTATCCTTTGTCTTTTGAATGTTGGAGGGGAGGGTGGTTGAGGTCACTGTCCTGACCATCCTCCGTCGATGATATGGGGGTGTCCCGTGGTAAAGGCGGAATCGTCGCTGGCCAGATATACCACCAGTGCTGCGATTTCCTCTGCGGTTGCTACGCGCCCCATGGGTTGGCGGGATACAAACTGTTGCATGGCCTCTTCCTTGCTGCCCAGAATTTTTCCAAGCACGTCAACGCGGTCATGCCAGCTGGGGCTTTCGACGGTGCCGGGGCAAATACAGTTACATCTGATGCCCTGCGCAACATAGTCTACCGCGACGGATTTTGTCAGGCCGATGACGGCGGCCTTGGTCGTGCCGTAGATAAAACGGTCGGGCGCGCCGATCACCGAGGAACACGCGGATGACATGTTGATGATGGACCCTTTTCCTCGTTTCAGCATTCTGGGCAAGGCTGCGCGGATCGTGCGCACCATGGATCGCAGATTGAGATCAAATGCAAAATCTAGTTCGTCGTCTGTCGCATCAAGGATAGTACCGTGATGTACAAAGCCTGCGCAGTTGAACAGAACCTCGGGCTTTGCGCGTGCGACCCCTTCTTCAACGCTGTGGTTGTCGCGGGCATCCAGAACAAATGCTTCGACGCCTTCAAGGGTGGCCAAAGCATCGACATTTACATCGGTGGCAAACACCTGTGCGCCCTCGGCTGCCATGGCCAGCGCGCTGGCCCGTCCAATACCCTGACCCGCAGCCGTGACCAATACGCGTTTTCCGACCAATCGCTTGTTTGTCATCGCAACTTCTCCATTGGGAACCGCAGGATACACCGGATTCTTGGAGAGGCTACGCCAGTCAAACTCACTTAGCCACAGCATCTTGCAATCTTTGGACAGCGGGACGCGCCCTGTTCCAAATGAATTTTTGATGGGTGCGCTAGTGCAGGAAGGCCAGCGTGATATGTTCATGGGGTGCCGCCGCGAAACCCTGAAACGGTGCCAAACTTAATGCCGATCTGGGCGCAGAACATATGGTCTCAAAAACAATCCGGCAGATACGATACGTCTAAAGACGTGCCCTTAGGACCAAGCAGGGTACGGGGCGAAAGCACGCCATTCACTCAAGATATGACCGGGGGTATTCAACGCTGCGGCAAGTGCCTTCTGGCGTAGGCTTGGCAAGTTTGTAAATGGCTCTGGTTGTTTTTCGGCGTCCAAAACGGTGCGCACACGGTCGGCCACAGCCCAAGGGCCGCCATCAAGGCCTGCAAAACCGGAAGGTAACAGATCGGGATCGGAAATCAGCACGTTGGCGTCCTCCAGATCAAAGGGTAGGGCAATCCGAAGGGCCCGAGTAACCGCCGTTGCATCGCTAGGATCAGTGCATTTCGAGAGCAGCCAATGTATAACTGCGGGGTCATCAACCAGTCCCGAAATTTCGATCGCGGCTGCGCGCCGATCTGGCGTCTGGATCAACGTCCCTAACCACCGCCGCAACTCATCGCCTGTCTCTGACAACACAACCAGCTCCAAAGCTGCGTCCGCATGGAGCGTGTTGCCTTCGGCGATTTTCCGCATTGAGCGGCTGCTTGCGGACCGATCCCCCAGCAGCATTGCGCTGCGTGCCGCCCAAAATTGCTCCGTTGGATCATTGGCTGTTGTCATCGCAGCCAAAATCTTTGGGAGCCGGTCTAGATTGCCCAGTTCACCCGCCAACCGCAGCGCGCGGGCACGCACGTGATGGTCCGTGTCGCGCAGATAGCGGGTAAGCTCGTCGCCCGGATCGACGCGGTAATGGGTGAAAGCGGAAAGTGCCAAATACCTTTGAAGCGGTTTGTGCGATTTGGACCACGCGCTGACAAAGGGCTTTAACGCGTCGATGCTAACCCAAGCGACGGCACCAGAGGCGCCACGCCAGGCCTTAGGATCTGCCACTGCGACCCTTTCAAGAATGTGGGGGATACTCGGGTCTTCCGCGAGCAGAGCAGGCGCGAGCCACGCAAAGATTTCTCCGTCCTCCGGAAAATCCTCAAAGCGGCGTTCAGCCTCGGCAAGGGTGTCGGGGCCGGACGCCATAGCCGCCGCCAAATGCGCTGACAGGCGCAGATCATTACGACCCAACTGCGCTGTTCCCATTTCGGGATCATGGAACAGCCGTCCGCGCTGCATCCAGAAAAAGGACGCACCTTCAACGTGCTGACGCAGGATATCGGGTATGACTGCCTGCTTGTCCAACATTGCGCTAGTTCAGGTCAATGGAGGCGCCGCGTATCCGGTTTGATCCGCTCGCGTGGGTGACAAGTTCGCTGCCTCGAATGGTGATATGACCGTCCTTTTCCATGATGATCGCAGCCTTTCCGACGCGCAGTTCAATGCGTTCGTTGGCCACGATGGACACCAGTTCGCCGTCCCGAACGACGGATTTTGATGTGGGCTCGGGGTGCAGAATACGGCCGATGATCAGGGGGCGGTCGCGCCTGCCGTCCTCGAACAATAGTGCAACCTGTGAGCCAACATCATCAGGTCCAAGCCGGGCAAGGGCGCGCGCATCTATTGCATGCGCAGCAGGGTTTTCGGGAAAGACGACCTGCGGTTTGCCTTCCTTGAATCCCATTAGCATCCCGATGATCACACCGCCAAGTGACTGATCTACCTTCACAAGAACCTTCCTTCCACGCCCTTCGCGTTCGTTAAACAGCGACTCCCGTTGAGGTTGAGGATAGGAGCTTCGCTGTAGTTTTCCCAATACTTTTTGAGGTCTTTTTGTATCGTTGCTCATTGCCTGACGGGTTGGCGTGGCAAAATTTGACACGTGGTTTACAGGCGCTGAAACTTTGATGGATCAATTTGATCAGGGGCTAATCGGCCTTGTTATAAGGCGTCTTAAGGAACCGGTTAGGGCGCTTTCCCAAAGCTGTCGCAAAATCCGACATAGTCTAGGTGACTTGGCTTGGTCTGGGTATGGAGGAATTCCATACGTTCCGAATTGTTGCCAGAATCAAAATCCCGTGCAACACTCTGAGTTGTATTTTAGATATTAGAAGGCCGAGAGGGATGGATTTTGACCGCCTCCTTGTGCCGATCAAGGGGGAGTTTTCCTCCGGTATAGAATTGCGTCACGATCTGCGGTTTCACGATTTGGAGCGGCTGACAGATCCTGCAGCAAAGATCGCACGGGTCAACGAAGATGGTACTTTAAACGATTCAGCTCCGAATGTTGATTGGGACAAAATTATTCATGATGGTCAGGATTTGGCCGACGAAGGACGTGATTTACGTCTGCTGGTGCTGCTCACAAGGGCGCATTTCAACGTAGAAGGGTTTGGGGCATTTGCTTCGGCGCTGGATTTTCTGGCGCAGACGGTGACCCAATACTGGGACAACCTGCACCCGGCTTTACGAGACCGTGATGACCAGAAGGCAGCGGCCCTGCCCAGATTGAATGCGTTGCGGCAGTTGGAAAATGACGACAGCGGATTGCTGGGCGATATGCGGTTTGGTGTGCTGCTTAACCCCCGTGGGATCGGACCAATTTCCGGTGATGATCTGGCCAATGCGGCGCTCAGTGATTTTGAAATGCTGGCAAAGGCCGCATCTGGATTGAGCCAGTCAGAGAAGGATGCGCTGTCCGCCGCGCATAGTCAGCTGACAAATCGGGTAAAAGCAGCCACCCGCATGTTGGCCGCAGAGCAAGCAGACGAGATGGCCAGCCTGATTGCTGACATCATTGCCTGTGAGGCAGGGCTGACTGCATTGAGCAAAGCCATTGCCGAAGCGATGCAGGTTACCGACCAGAGCGGTCTTGCGATGCCCGAGATGGAGGAGTTTTTGGCGCTGTGTCGGAAAACACTGGAAGAAGCCGTGCGCGCTACGCAGGAGGATGCCCCCGTGACAGAGGATAATCCGGCGGCTTCCGTAGTGAAAGAAGCAAGCGCAGCTAAAGGAGGCGGTTCGGCGGCCTCCACGCCAGGCGTGATCGCGTCGCGTGCTGATGTTGAACAAAGTCTCGACCGGATCATTGCGTTTTATGAACGGACCGAACCGGGTAGCCCTATGCCGCATCTTGCACGGCGGATGCGGCGCATGGTGGCGATGGATTTCCTCGAAATTATGGAGGAAATCGCGCCCTCGGGGCTGAAGGAGTTTCGAAGCGTGGCGGGAGTGGAAGACACGAAGAAAAAGTGACGCTGCACCATATCGGTGGCGAATTTAGCAGACCAATTGAACATTTTTTATTTTTGCATTGGAGGAATTATTAGTGGCTGACAGTAAGCAGAAGGTAATCGAACGCAATCGCGCGCCAAGGGTGCAGATTGCCTATGACGTGGAACACTACGGCAGTCCAACGACGATAGAGCTGCCCTTTGTGATGGGTGTGATGGCAGATCTGGCCGGTGCTTCGGAAACGCGCGAAGCTAAAAAGCCCATCAACGACCGGACCTTTGTCGAGACGGACGCGGGTCGTTTCAACAAATTCATGGAAGCCCTCAGCCCACGTGTAAAAGCGCGGGTCAAAAATACCCTGCCGGGTGAAGAGGGGGCCGATGTCGACGAAGAGTTATTCGTTGATCTGTCGTTCAAAAGCATGAGCGATTTCGCCCCGGATAAGGTGGCCGAACAGGTGCCGCAACTGAACGAGCTTCTGAAAATGCGCAAACAGCTCGAAGAGCTGCTGAGCTATATGGATGGCAAGGTGGATGCTGAAAAACGCATTGCCCAGCTTTTGACGAATGAGCCGCTGCTGGCGCAAGCCGCCGAGCAGGCGATGGCTGCAACATCTGACAAGGAGAGCTGAGCATGGCCGAAGAGAAACAAGCAGACGCAGGTGCCGCCGAAGCCGAAGCGCTTGATCTGGGCGAATTCAGCGATCTTCTGGAGAAGGATTTCCGTGTCAAAGACAGCGAGGGCGAAAAGCTTCAGGCGCTGGTGTCAAATCTGGCTCTTGCCGCGAAAGAACGTGCAGGGACCGCCGCGATTTCAGGAAACGCGGTCAAGTCGATCAAATCGTTGATCGCGGGCATCGACGGGATGTTGTCGACCCAAATGAATGAAATCCTGCATTCTCCGGAAGTCCGCAAGATGGAGGGTAGCTGGCGCGGCCTGCACTATCTGGTGAACAACACCGAGACGGATCAAAAGCTAAAAATCCGCGTGCTGAACATCGCAAAGGACGATCTGGGCGATCATCTGGAAGATTACGAAGGCCAGATGTGGGACCAATCGCCGATCTTCAAAAAGATATACAGCGATGAGTATTCCATGTTCGGTGGAGAGCCGTTCGGGGCTATCGTCGGGGACTACGAATTCAGCCACAAGCCCAAGGACGTAAGCCTTTTGCGTAACCTGTCGGGGATCTGCGCCTCTGCGCATGCGCCGTTTGTCGCGGCGGCTGCTCCGCAGCTTTTTCGTATGGAAAGCTGGCAGGAGCTGCCGAACCCGCAGGATTTGGAACAGATCGTCTCAAGCCCTGATTATGCAAGCTGGCAAAGTCTTCGCGAAAGCGAGGATGCGCGTTACATCGGACTTGCGATGCCGCGCGTACTTGGCCGTTTGCCTTACGGGGCTGAAACCGTTCCGGTCAAAGGGTTTGACTTCGAAGAGGAAATCGACGGGCAGCATGACCACTATGTGTGGATGAATGCGGCCTATGCGATGGGCGTGAACATCAACCGCAGCCACAAAATCTCGGGCTGGGGCACGCAGATCCGCGGTGTTGAATCCGGTGGCACTGTGATGAACTTGCCCGTGCATACTTTCCCGACGGACGATGGATCGACGGCGATGAAATGCCCCACCGAAATCGCTATCGACGACCGCCGAGAGGCCGAGCTGGCGAAGCTTGGCATGATGCCGATCCTGCACCGGAAGAACACCGATGTCGCCGCATTTATTGGCGCACATAGCTTGCAGGATGACGAAACCCGTGCGGGTCGTTTGGTGGACCCTGACGCGCAGGCAAACGAGCGGCTATCGGCAAATCTGCCCTATCTGTTCCCCGTCAGTCGCTTTGCGCATTATCTCAAGGCAATTGCGCGGGACAAGGTCGGTACGTTCAAGGAACGCGCCGATATGCAAATTTGGCTGAGCGAGTGGATTAACCGCTATGTTTTGGCCAACCCAGCGATGGCTGACGATAAGGCCAAAGCAAAACGTCCTCTTGCAGCGGCCGAAGTGCAAGTGGACAGCGTTGAGGGCCGTCCCGGCTATTACAATGCGCGCTTTTTTCTGCGGCCTCATTACCAACTGGAAGGCATCAACGCTTCGCTGCGTCTGGTTTCTGAACTGCCTTCCGTCAAATCCTGATTTTAAATTTGAACACATTGGAGAATTGAAATGCCACTTACAGCGTATTTAAAGATCGGCGATATCGCAGGTGAATCACAACGCGTGGATCATGAGGAAGAAATTGATATCCATGACATCATGTGGAACATCGAACAGGGGTCTGCGGCACAGGTTGGCAAGGGCCGTGCGCGGGCCCGTGCGCAGGTATCTGCGCTGAACCTCAAGAAGTTTGTTGATGCAGCTTCGGTTTATCTCGCGCTGGCCTGTATGCAGGGTAAATCCTTTCCGGATATGGTCCTGTCTGTGCGAAAGGACTCCGGTGAGGCGCATCTCGATTATCTGATCATCACCATGGAAAATGTGACCATCTCGAAATACGAGATGGTGGGCGTTGGTGACGAAGAGGATGGCCAGATGATTGAGGAAGAACTTGGTCTCGTCTTCGAAAACGTCACCTACAAGTACACGGTTCAGGAAGATGACCACTCTGCCGGTGGTGAGCATGAGGTGACTTATGACATCGCGGCAGGCGTCTGACCGGAGGTCTGGCAGCGTCTGATGGCGGATCGCGATGAAAGCACTGCAGTAGCCCGGCAAGAAGCGGTTCAGCCGTCCCTTTGGGACAGGCTGGTGGATGAATTGCCGGGCATTTCCGCTGAACGTGATGCGTTGCAGCGCGACCTGACCAAGGCTCTTGGAGATGCGGAGCAGGTGGCAGCGCTGGTCAGTGGTGGTGCCCGCGGCATAGAGCGTCGCACCGATCTGGATGAGGATACCAAGCAGCTGGCGCATCGGCTGGTTCTGTTGTTGACGCGCAAGCGCAGGCTCGAAGAGGGCGGCGTAGTTGTCACCTCTGATGTGTTGCGTGAGGCCGTGCGCCGCGACATCGAAATGCTTTTCAACATTGAACGACTGGAGGCCCAGTTCTTGCTGACCGATCGCGAAACACTTGCGCATGACAGCCCTGCCAGCCAGCTGGCAGAATTCCCGCATGTGCGTGCCAGTGTTCTCAACTACGGGGTGCCGTCATTCTCGGGGCGTTCCGGTTCGGACTTCGACAAGGATGATCTGGCCCGTGAGATAAAGGCCGTGCTCAATACGTTTGAGCCGCGGTTGAAAAAGGACAGTGTAAAGGTGCGTGTCCGTACCGGAGACAAGATCGGTATGCGCATCGACATTGACGGCATATTGCTGTTGTCGCCTGTCCCTGAACGCTTGCGCCTTTCCACCAGTGTCGATCTCGACAATGGGCGTGCCTTGACCACATTGGAGGCGCGGTGATGGATCAGGCGTTTCTGGAATATTATGAAGAAGAGCTGGGTCACATCCGCACAATGGCCGAGGAATTCGCGGCGCTGCATCCAAATGTTGCCCGTAATCTTGCGCTTGATTCCATTCCCTGTCCCGATCCTTATGTAGAAAGGCTGCTTGAGGGCGTTGCGTATCTGGCAGCCCGTACAAGGCTGAAAGTAGACGGAGAGTCGAGCCGCTATGTGCGCGCGCTTATTGATACTCTTTACCCTGATCTGGGTGGACCGGCGCCTGCAATGACAATGGCGGCTATGCGGGCTGGCCCACAGGTTCAGCGGATGCTGGACGGGCATGTGATGAAACGTGGCACCCGTCTGATTTCGGGCTTGCGCGAGGGGCAGCAGACGCGCTGCACCTATACAACGGCACAAGCTGTTCACCTTTGGCCCATTACGATCTCTGACGTTGAGTATTTGCAGGACAAAGGTGCGCTGGCTCAGGCGGGGATCGGGAATACTGTGGCGCGCGGGGCCGCTGCGGGCATCCGGATTACCATTGCGCGTGACGGGGCGGGGCAGCTTGACGAATTGTCGCTGGATGCACTTGATCTCTATTTCGGGGCGGGATCACGCGGAGGCGTGATATTTGACGCTGTGTTCGGCTTTGGCGCAGGCGCGGTGGCACGGCCGGCGCACAAGAGCACGCCTTTTGAGGGGATAGACCGCCCCGGTATGATCGGCGTCAGTGATGATGATGCTCTGCTTCCTCGGGTGCGGTCATCATTCGAAGGCTACCGCCTGCTGCGCGAATATTTCTTAATGCCGCCGCGGTTTTACTACATGCGGCTTTCAGGGCTCGCTCCGATGGTGCGTGCTACGGGTGGCAACAAGCTTGAGATTGTCGTGCTGCTCAGCGAGGAGCGGACTGATCTGGCTGGGATAAGCGCAAAGGATTTCAGTCTCTTCACAACGCCGGTGGTCAATCTTTTTGAGCACGAGTGTAATCTGGTGGAGCTGCGCCGTAATGCGGCACATCACATCGTTCAGGCCGATCGCACGCGGCCGCGTGACTTTGAGATATATCGGTTGCTGCGGGTCGAGGATGCAGAGACGGATGGTCCGCAGGCTCAGGTAACGCCGTTATTTTCGGTGGAGGCCGAAGCTGACAGCGGTCATGTCTATTCGGCGGATCGACGTGCGCGCCGCCCTGATACCGAGGAAGTCCGAAGGGGCCAGACCCGTTCCAGTTATACCGGCGATGATTTCTATATTTCTGTCGGGCGGCCAAGCCATGCCCGCCCTGCGCGCCCGTTACGGCGGCTGGATGTGCGCGCATTGTGCACCAATCGCGACCTCCCCATTCTGGATGACACGCCCAAGCTCACGCTGGATTCCGGCGATCCGGTTCAATCGGTCGCCTTGCTGTCTCCGATGCGCAGACCGCGGTCGTCTTTGCGCGCCGCTTTGCCGTCCGGTGCCTCAGACGAGCGGCAGATTGATGACCTCACGTGGCGCTGGATTTCCCAGCTAAGCCTCAATCATATTTCGCTTGCCGAAGGTGACGCCGGTGCGGAGCCGCTGCGCGCTTTGATCAAGCTTTATGCAGATCGGGGCGATCCTGCGCTGCGGCGTCATGGCGCCGCAATCGTTGGGCTACAGTCGCGCCCATTGGTTGAGCGGCTGGCGGTCGCGGGGCCTTTGTGCTTCGGGCATGGGACTGAAATCACGCTTGATATCAATGATGCGCTTTTGACGGGCGGCAGCAGTCTGCTGCTTTCTGTCTTACTTGCGCAGCTTTTTGCGCGCCACACTGCGATCAATTCCTTCGTGCGCACAAAGACGCGCCTGACCCAACAACAGACGGAGGTAACATGGCCGATGACCACGGGCACACGCGCCCTGATCTGACAAACGCGGCAAGAATGGATTTCTTTGAACTGCTGCGCCAGTTGGAGACAGACGACCTGCGGTTTGGCCGCGCCGGAAGTGCGGGCAATGAACCGGCGCGCTTGGGCCAGTCTGCACGCATGTCTTTTGCCGCAAGTGATGTGGCGAATGTATCCACCGATCCGAAAACCGGCAAACCACAGATCAGTGTGAATGTGCTTGGCCTCATCGGCCCGGAAGGGCCGATGCCCTTGCACATGACGCGCTGGATTATGGCACGTCTTTCGAACCGTTGGTTCGCCGGCGACAGCAGCGGTGCTACTGCCGATACGTCATTTCTCGATTTCATCAATATGCTGCAGCACCGGCTTATCGCGCTTTACTGGCGCGCGTGGGCTGATGCACAACCCCAGATCAACATTGCGCATGGCAACGGTGGGCGCGTCACCGCGATGATGCGGGCGCTGGCAGGTCAAGGTCTGCCCGGAACCACCACTGGCGATATCCGGCTGGACGGTGCGAAATTGCGCCATGCGACATCACTGGTAATGGAGGCACGCAGCCCCGAGCGGCTTTGTGCTTTTCTGGAGACGGTGTTGGGGGTTTCCGTGCGGTTGGCCGAATTTCAAGGCCGCTGGATCGATATCCCCGATCACTTGCAAAGCAGCTTGGGGCAACAGCATGCGGGTCTGGGAACAGGCTGTGTTGTTGGCGCGCGCATATTCGACAGGCAAAGCCATGCAGAGCTGCAGCTAGGCCCGTTGACGGTGCAACAGTTCAACGCCTTTCTTGATGATCCGGACGCATGGAGCAGGCTCAAACAAGCGCTGGTATTTGCTGCCGGTAAGGACATCAATTTCAGCTTGCGGATGATACTGGCACCCGATGAGGTGCCTGTCGCCAAATTGGGCAACTGCCGATTGGGGCGTACGTCGTGGCTTGCTCCGAAAAAGAGATCGGGTGCAGATGACCTTTCTTTCTCAAACATAACCGGACCGGAAAGGATGGCAGGATGAAACTGCGTCTTGTCATTGAAACGGCTCCTGTAAAACAGTCGGAGATGGAGCGCGTCTATTCTGGCGGTCAAATGACCATCGGGCGCAGCGCTGATGCCGATTGGCAGATCGACGATCCCAAGATGTTCATATCGCGCAGACATTGTGTGATCAGCGAAGAGAATGGCAAAGTTGTGGTCACTGATGCGTCCTCGGGTGGGCTGTTTATTGATAACGCCGCAAATCCTGTAGGGTTGGGCAATGTCGAAGTGATTGAACCGGGTATGCGCCTGCATCTGGGGGATTTCACCTTTCGGATCGAGAAGGCAACAGGGGTGCAAGAACCTGTGGAAACGCCTCCGAAGAAATCGAGCTATTTTCTTCCCGAGGATGATCCGCCCGCACCAGTAGCGCCGCCCGAACGTCCTTCCGCCTTGCCTGACCCTTTCGGCCTGCGGCAAGACAACACCGAACAAGCCCGCCACAAAGAAGTCCCACGCTCACCCCGACCGTTGAACCAAGGCGATCCGTTCGGCTTGGACCTGCGGAAAAGTGTCGAAGAGGCGCCGCAAAATGACGGGCCAAAACCGTCTGGTGGGTTTTTTGAGGATGACCCTGACGAGCATTCAATCGCGCCTGAGGGTCAGACCGCAGCAGCTTCTGGCAAGCCAGATCACAAACCGGATATTTTCGGAGATTGGGATCAGTCGCCCGCCAGTGCTGACCAGTTTCACGGTGAGCCACGCGATGCCACGCCGGCATTTCCGGAAGGTGACAGACCGCAAACGCGGGAGCCGGAACGGCCAGCCTCTGACCCGAATCCGGAACCACGCCGCGACCAACCCGCAGCGGCGCGCCCCGATGAAGATCTACGGGATGCATTGTTGCGGGGGATGGGGATCGATCCGGCGCAGATGCCAACGGATGATCCGCTAGCAGAGATGGAACATCTGGGCGCGTGCATGCACGAGATGGTAAAGGGGTTGATGCTGTTGCTGCGCACCCGAGCGCAGGAGAAGCAGAAGGTGCGCGTGGCACAGACCATTGTCGCAAGCGAAAACGTAAACCCGTTGAAGTTTCTTGCGACGCCTGAGGATGCATTGAGCGCGCTGGTCCGTCCACGCGGGCGCGGCTACCTCGCGCCAACCGATGCGGTACAGGGCGCGTTTCGCGATCTCACAGATCATCAAGTCCGGACATGGAGCGCGCTGCAAATCGCTTTGCGGCGGATGATAGACAAGTTCGACCCTGAAGAAATCGCGAAGGAGATGGACGACGTGGGATTGCTTGAATCCCTCGTCGCAGGTGGGCGTAGTGCCAAGCTTTGGCAAATCTACGAAGACCGCTACCGCGATATCGCGGCGACTGCTGAAAAGCAGTTTCTAGGAGATGTCGGGGCCGATTTCAGAGACGCTTATGAAAACAGAAGGAAGGAATGACATGACTTATTTTTCACGACGCAGTTTTCTAACCACGACGACATTGGCAGGGGGCGCGCTGTTGGCGGGCTGCATGGGGGAGGCGGCACCTGCGGTTCTGGCCGTAAGCGCGCAAAGCCGTGCGGGTATGAACCCGGGGCCCGGCGGCGGTGATCGTCCGGTCACCTTAACGGTGCTGCAATTATCCAGTGCGGCTGCTTTTGACAAAGCCGACTACTTTGCACTTCAGGATCCGGCAAGCGCGATTGGGGCTGATCTGATCCGGTCCGACCAGATCGTGCTGGCCCCGGGGGAAGTTGCAACCAAGGCAATCACCATCCAGCCCGGCGTCAGCGTAATTGGCGTGGTTGGCGGTTTCCGCGATCCGAACGGTCGCACGGTGCGGTCAAAGATAGGCGCACCCGCAGCCAACTCGGGGCTTATCATCAATGTTGGCTCAAATGGTTTGGCGCTTTCAACAGCCTGATCTGTAAAGGATGGATATGACGGATAGGAACAAGGTCGTCTGGTTCGAAGGGCTGTTTTTGCGTACCCAGCATTTTCAGCAACAAGACCGACACACTGACTGGCTGCTGCGGCAGACGCTCGCGGCACAGCCCCAGTCCAGCTTTGGCTTTATGAATCTCAAGCTGGACCCTGTGGCGCTGGATACCGGCCAGATTGCTGTGGAAACAGCAAAGGGATTTTTGCCTGACGGGACATTTATCAGCGTACCTGAAAGCACGACCCAACTAGCGCCCGTTTCGGTGACCGCGAAAACCGAAGCGGGCCTTGTCCATCTTGCCATTCCGTCGGAGTCGGCAGGTTCGGCGCTGATTGATCCAGCCCACGAGGAACCTTCGGGCACGCGGTATCGCGGTGCTATCATCGAGGCGCGCGATATTATCCGCGGCGGTGCCGAAGCCACCCAGATCGAAGTCGCCCGTCTGGCGCCCAAGATTTTGCTGCCCGGTGATGAGACCGCAGGCTATGTCACGATGCCGATCGCGCGGTTGCAAGGTTTGACTGCAGATGGCGTTATCTCGCTTGATCCGGGGTTTCTTGCACCGGCACTGCGTTTGGAGGCAGTTGATTGGTACGGTCAGCTTCTCAAAGAGCTGGTGAACGGGATGGACCGGATCGCCGACGCCCATGGTGCCATGGTGCTGGGCGGTACAGGTGCGTCGATGGAGAACCTGCTGATCCTTGAATTGGCCAATAGCACCCGACCCCGATTGGCGCATCTGGCCGATCAGAACAACACTCATCCCGCTGAGCTTTATCAAGAGCTTGCGGGCCTTGCCGGACGGATGGCAACCTACGGCGCGTCTGCGCGGCGGTTGGGGGACCTGCCTGCCTATTCTCACATTGATCCGCAGACCAGTTTTCAAGCGTTGGCGGACACTTTGCGCTCGCTGGTGCTGTCTCTTCGGCATGTGGAGCCGAAGTCGCGGTCTTTGCGTGTCTCAAACCATTCTGAAAACGTTTGGACCGTCCGGATAGACAACCCGGAGATCGTCAAGAACAGCCGCATTGTGCTGCGAATTGGTGGCGACATGTCGGAAAAAATGCTGCGAAAATTCTTTGTGGATCAGGCAACCGTCGGCGCTGCCGATCAATTCGACACGCTGTGGAAATCGCGGCTTACCGGAATACCGCTAAAACCGTTGAACAGCCAACCACGCGAAATCCCCTATGATGGCGATCGGTTGTGCCTTGAACTTGATCGCCAGTCCGAGCATTGGGCCGCGCTGCAGGATGCTCCCGGTTTTGTCGTAGGTGTTGCCGGAAAATTCGAACGGGCACCTGAAATCGACTGCTACGCGGTCAGTCGGTGATGCTATGAATGGTGATGATCCCTTTGGCCTTGAAAACGACGCCGGCCGGACCCGCATTCGGCCCGTGCGCCGTAATGGGGCAGGGGCCCATCCGACAGCGGCTCCACCGCGCGGCGGGCCTGTGCGCACCGCGCGATCAAATGATAATCCGCTGGTAAACGCTTACGCCACCCTTTTGGGGCTGGCACCAGAGCTGGAGCGGGCGACAGTTCCGGAAAATCCCGATGTGCTGCGATCCCGTCTTCTTGATACACTGACACAGTCGCGCGACAGCGCGGTTTCAGCGGGTGTGCCACTGACACGGGCAGATCAGGGGGCATGGTTCGTTGCTGCGCTTTTGGATGACATCGCGCTGAATACACCTTGGGGGGGCAACAGCGGGTGGCCTCGCATGCCGCTTGTGGTGTCGCTTTACGGGAATGTTGATGCGGGCGAGCGGTTCTTTGATCTGGCCGAGGATCTCATCCGGTTTCCAGAACGCGATCCTGAGTTAATGGAACTGGTATTTCTGTGTCTATCATTGGGGTTTCGGGGAAAATACCGGCGCGAAGGCGGGCAGGGCGAAGCAGAAATCGCCCGCACGCGCGGCCAGATGAGCCGTCTGTTACGCGATCGTGACTCGGCGGATGCGCCGCTAGCGCCTCATTGGAAAGGTGTCCAGGCCGAGGATGAAGACAAGCGTTTCATCGTTCCTTTGTGGTCGATCGGTCTGATGGCACTCGCCGTGATAACGGCTGTTTATGTGGGGCTTGGCGTTCAGCTTTCGAATAGGGGGGAGCAATTGTTTACCTTGGCGGGGGTTCTGCCGCCGCCAGAGCGGGCCGACATTTTTCGGCCGGTCATTGATACGGTTGGCGGGCCGCAGTTAACTGCGGATCCGCTGGTGTTCGAACTGCTTCCGCTGTTTGGCGCTGCCGCGCCGGAACAGACCGCGAATGCGCTAACCGGACGGGAGGATGTCTCAATCGCTGTCGTGGTCGTCCAAGCAACCGCACCAGAGGTTTTCCGGTCCGCCAAAGCAGACCTTAATCCGGAATATGCCCCGCTGATCAAAAGCATTGCGGGTGTGATTGCCGAGAACGTGGAATTCGTAGGCTCCATTCGGGTGGTTGGCCACACTGATAGTATTCAGGTGCGCAAGTCCAACCCTTTCCGGTCAAATCAGGGCCTGTCGGAAGCGCGCGCAAGAACCATCGCGGATATGTTGGTTGCCGCTGGTGTGCCCGCGGAACTGGTCACATCCGATGGTAAGGCGGCAACCGATCCGATCGCCGACAACGCCACCCGTGAGGGACGCGCGCGGAACCGGCGTGTCGAAATCATTCTTCAAAAGAAAGTCTGAACCATGGGTGTATTGAAGAAAATTTTCGGATTTCTTTTTTCGCGGTTCCTGTGGACTCTGATCGGGATAACAATCCTTTGCATCCTGATCTGGTTTTACGGCGCTTTGATCCGCGTGGGAGACGCCGCACCACTTAGCGGTGATCTGACGCGTATCGTTGTCATCGGTGTCATTATTATCCTGTGGCTGATCTCTATGTTGCTGCGCCAGATGCGTGCGGCCCGCGCCAATCGTGCCTTCGTCGCAGAGCTGGCCGCACCCGCGCCAGAGGTGGTTTCCGGACCGGGCGAAGAGAACCTTGCAGAGGTGCAGGCCAAATTCCAAGGCATTCTGGAGCAAATGAAGCGATCAAAGCTCGGCGGGCGCAAATTCCTGCGTGACATGCCGTGGTACGTGATTATCGGCCCTCCCGGGACTGGCAAAACAACGGCGCTACGGCAATCCGGTTTGCATTTCCCGATTGATCTAAGCGACGATCTCAAAGGCATTGGCGGGACGCGGAATTGTGACTGGTTCTTTACCGAAGACGCGGTCCTTATCGACACTGCAGGCCGCTACGTGCAGCAACAAAGTGACCCGGATGTTGATGCGGCGGAATGGAAAGGCTTTGTTGATCTGCTTGTGAAACACCGTGGCCGGCGTGCGCTGAACGGAGTGATCCTGACCCTTTCGGTACAAGAGCTTGCCGGTGATGACACTGCGATCCGTGAACATGGTCGAGAGATACGCAAGCGGCTGGCAGAATTGCGCGAAGAGACGGGGCTGAAACTGCCTGTCTATCTGATGATCACCAAGGCCGATCTTGTGCCGGGGTTTGAAAGCTTTTTTGGTGAACTCAATGCAAAGGAACGCGAACAGGTCTGGGGCGCTACATTGGGCACCGGCGACCGTGTTGATGCGCTGACCGTTGAGCGCGAAATGCGCGTTTTGCAGGAGGCGCTAGAGGAACGGCTTGTCGCACGTATCGGGGATGATCTGCCTCTTGAAACAAGGGCAGAGATATTCCGCTTTCCAAGCCAGCTTGAACAGCTGACAGGGTCATTGAAAACCCTGATCGAAGCAATTTTTGGTGAAAGCAAGTATGAGGAAAGCCCGTGGATGCGGGGCCTGTATTTCACTTCTGCTACACAGGAAGGGTCGCCCATTGACCGGATGGTCGCGGGCATTGCTGGTTCCTTGGGCCTTGCTGCACCCATGCCGCAGCGCCGGGAATATGGAAACACCCGCAGCTTTTTTCTGCGTGGGATGCTGACAGATTTGATCTTCCCGGAGGCCGGTCTGGGCCGCTTTGATCCGCGCGCGGAAGAACGCCGTCGTTGGATATGGCGCGGTACGTTGGCCGGTGCGACGCTGGTCACGGTCATATTGACAACTGTTTTTCTGTTTTCGTTCCTGCGTTACAACGGGGCGTTGGGTGAACAGGAACGCCAGCTTACCAATTTGTCAGCGCGCCTTGCCAACGTCGCGGCGCGCCAAGCGCCGACCGATCCGCTTGATCTGAACCTTGCACTTGATGCGGTGAATGAAACGGCGAATGCGCAAACCCATGTTCCCTCCGGCGCTTTGACCGTGATCGGTCCGACGGCGGAGGCGGAGTTGGCTCAGGTTCATGAAATTTCGTATGATCACAGCCTACGCAACATTTTGGAACCACGCATGGTGGCCCTTGTCGAAGCAACAATGTGGCGCCATTCGCGCGATCCTGAATTCCTGCTTGGGGCCTTGAAATCCTATCAAATGCTGACCGGACAGGCCCCCTACGACGCGGTATATCTGGGCCAGTGGTGGCAACTGACATTGCCCGAATTTGCCGCGATCGACCCGTTCCCGACAGACGAGGCTGTCGACCATCAATTGGCGGCACTGGTACGTATGGCCAGCGAAGAGGATAAGATCGCCCCTGATCCTGCATTGGTTTCGGTGGCACTTGAGAGCATTTGTACCATTCCCCTTGCAGCGCGGGCGTATCGCAACCTGCGCTCTGACCCGAGCTTAACCGGTTTGAAGGACTGGATTCCTGCGGAAAAGACAGGGCCCAATGGTGCGCGTGTTCTGACCCGCCTGTCGGAGCAAACCTTGCGCATTGGTTTGCCGGGTGCCTTCACCTATGATGGATTTCATGACGCCGTGTTGCCTCTGGTTCCCGAAATTGCAGCCCAGGCAACGCTGGACCGTGCCGTTTTTGCCGGCGGTTGTTCGGAAAGCGCGGATGCCTCTGAAGAAACGCTAGAAGCAGATATTCTCAAACTCTATTACGATGATTTCATCTCGCAGTGGGATGGTTTCTTGCGGGATGTGCGGCTTACACCGATTGATGATTTGGTGCAGGCACGCCAGAACTTAAAGGATTTGGCGTCGGCCGATTCCGCGCTGAAGCGCCTGTTAGAGTCTGTGGTGTACGAGACACATCTGGCACGACCCATTGAACAAGGTGAGGGAAACGCTGCTGCTAAAAAGGGGGCCCTCAAGGTAGCAAGCAAATTGGGTAAGCTGGGAAAACTGGTGAAAACCGGTAGCAAAATTGCGCGCTCCTCGGGTGGCTCTGATGCCGCGCCCGCTTTGCCGCCCGGCACGGCAATTTCAGATCACTTTGCCCCGATCCGCGCAACGGTCGAGGAAGTGGACGGTCAGCCGCCGCTTTTGGGTGACGCGATTGCCGCGCTCACGGCCTTGTCCAACGAATTGCAGACAGTGGCGGCCAGCCCCGATCCACAATCGGCACTGTTGGCGCGTGGTGGGTTGCCGCAACTTACCGGGGCAATTGCCAACGAAGCGGCGATCCTGCCGGATCCGATCGATAGCTGGATTGCGGGTATTGCCGGTGATACCATCGCCGTGACACGCGAAGCGGTGATCGCACAATTAAATGCGCGATGGCGGGCAGATGTGCTGCCTTTTTGTACCTCGGCGACTGCCGGCCGCTATCCGTTCGATCAATCTAGCGCAATTGACGTCAATACGCTGGATTTCGCCCGAATTTTTGGTGGCGGCGGCCTGATCGATACGTTCATAAATGATCATCTTCAGCCCTACATAGATAATTCGGTGCGGCCATGGAAATGGCGGGCTGATTTCGGTCTGGAGGCTGAGCTGCTCAAGCCGTTTGAAAATGCGCGTGCCATGCGAGACGCGCTATTCCCCGGCGGTGCCGGGCCGGTGCTGGCTTTTTCACTGGAGCCAACCGATCTGTCGCCAAACGCCAGCCGTGTGACACTGAACGTAGACGGCCAGACCCTTAGTTACTTTAATGCGGCAGCGCGCCCGGCGCCAATGACATGGCCCGGACCTGATGGCACCAATATGATCACGCTTAGTTTTGCACCCGTGAACGGATCGTCCGAATTGGTGACATCCGAGACGGGAAGCTGGGCCATTTTACGCCTCATCCGAAAGGGTCAACTGTCAGCAACGGCGCTGCCCGAAGCATTTAACCTGCGGCTTGCTGCCTCTGGCTATTCCGCCAATTTCAACCTGCGGGCCAACTCTGTTGAAAATCCGTTCGACCTGAAGATGTTTTCGGGATTTTCTTGTCCGCGCGGATTTTGAACGCAGATGGACACAGGATTTTTCGGCAAGCTTCCTGCGGCTGGTGATTTTGTGTCACGCGGAATTCCGGCGGGTGCGCGCGCTGCGCTGGATCATTGGCTGACCCGTGAGATTGCGCCGCTTGCGCACAGTGCCGGCGGCTGGCCCGAAGGGGGCGTCCGCGCGGCTGTGATGCTAAGCGATGCGCCATGGCTTTTGGTGATCGAGCCGAGCGTCGATGCAGTGGATCGGCGATACCCGCTGGTGGTGTGTTGCCCCTTGGGGCATGCCGACCGGTCTGGCGCTGATGTGTGGGCCGATGCAGCGTGGAGCGCGATTTTGAAATCAACCGAGGAACACGCCGACGCTGATACACTTGCCGGTCTCTTGCAGCGCGTTTGCCTCCCGACTGCGGGGGCGGAACCGCTGATCCCGCCTGTCATGTGGTGGGATAACACACCGCCCGGTCCCGTTGCGCCACAGCTGGCGCTTTTGGCGAAGATCAGTTCTGGTTGATCTTGCTGCCCTTGATGGTGACGTCTCCGCCAGCATCGATGTTGATCTTGCCGGACCCTTTGATGGTGATGTCCTTGCCCTTCAGCAAAATCGTCCCGTCCTTTTTCAGTTGAAAGCTGGCATCACCGCAGGTGAGGGTGATGCTATCGCCTGCATTTATGACAAGATCTTTGCCAACATCGACAGCCTTGCTTTCAGTAACGGCAGTAGACATGTTTGCCCCTATCGCCGTGGCGCTGTCTGCCCCGACACTCAGGCTGTGGTTTGCTGCTATTTCGATGCCCTGATCCGCGCCGATGCTGACTGATTGGGCTGCACCGATCTTCCAGCTGTCCGTCGCACCTATGTCATGGCTTTGTGCTGCACCAACTGTCATTTGTCGGGTGGCGGCGATCGTGTTGATCTGTGCCGCGCCAACTGTGCGGGTTTCCACCGCACCGACAGCGTCAACACGGGCGGCACCCACTGTAATTGTCTGGTTTACACCTACCGATTGCGTATGATTTACGCCTATCTTCTCGGTTGAATTTGCGCCGATACCAATGGTTTCATCGACACCGACAGTCAGGCTGCGGTTCACGCCCACTGTTTCCGTATCATTGTTGCCGATGTCTACAGAACGGTCGACACCTACCGATGTCGTTTTGTTGTTGCCCACCGTTTCGTCCCGATTGACGCCTATGTCTTGCGTGGCATTGTTCACAACAGTTTCAGCAAAATCATTGCCGATATGGCGGCTCTCGTTATTCTTTACCAATTCGTTGTGGTCTTTTTCAGCTTGGAAATAGACCTCTTCAGATCCTTTGAGATCCTCGAACCTTAGTTCGTTCCAACCACCCCCACCCAGCGAGCTTTCGGATTTCCAGCCTGACTGCGTGGCATTGGCAGGCAAATCATACGGGGGCATTTGTTCGGCGTTGTAAACACGGCCGGTTATGATCGGGCGGTCCGGATCACCATCCAGAAAGTCGACGATCACCTCATGGCCGATACGCGGTATCTGGATAAATCCGTAACCTGCACCCGCCCACGCCGCGCTGACGCGAATCCAGCATGTTGTGTCACCCTGACCTTCATCCGCACGGTCCCAAAAGAAATGGACCTTCACCCTTGCGTATTCGTCTGTGTAGATTTCTTCTCCGGCGGGGCCAACGACACGGGCTGTCTGGGGACCCTTCATCACAGGTTTGGGCGTTGTCCGTGCCGGGCGGAACTTGCCAATATTTGGCACCATCCGGTATGTCGCAAAAAAACCTTCCGGCTGTTTGCGGTTATCGTTAGCGCTGTATTGCCCGTCCCAGATGTCATACTCTGCGGAAAGGATAAGATAGCTTTGGTTTTCAGCGTCGCGCGGATAGTCCCAAAGATCAAAGATATTGCCTGAGCGCGGAATGCTGGCGGTAGAATGCGCAAAGACGATGTTGGCAAGCGCCTGATCTTCCGTGCGCCTAAGCTCTGCCACAGCATCGCCGCTTGAAACATCCATGAAATGACCGGGGTAGCTGTACCGCTCCATCATATCATTTTCATGGTCTCTGGCCTGGTTCGACTTTGTCATCAGGTCGGCCGAGGGGGATTCGAAATTGTAATCGGTCAGGGTATGTTCGCCAGACATGATGGTGTCTGTTCGGCTTAGGCGGGTGATAACGCCTCCGCCGTCGGTGCTTGATAGAATGTTCGGTTCGAACCGGAGTTCAGCCAAATCTGGTGCCGCGGCAAGGTTGTCGGAATCGTCGCTGATCACCAGCGTATGTTTGCCCTTCTCAAACTCGAAGAAGTAGAACGCGCCTTCGTGTTCCATCAGGCGTTGAATGAAATCAAGATCGGTTTCACCGAATTGGACACAGTAGTCGCGCAGATCGGTCGCGCTACCGGACAGCTCCAGACGGAAATCATCGATGCCGTGTTCTGACAGAATAAACGAGATGATGTCTTCGACCGACTGTTCCTGAAAAATCCGGTTGTCTGTGGTCTTGGACAACAGCCAGAGTTTCGGGCGCAAGACCAGCCGGTAGACGAACATATCTGCGTCGTCATTGCCCTCAAAGCGGAACTGATCGACCATGCCGTGAAAATAGCGCAGTTCGTCGGGTTCTTCGGGGTTGGTCGCAGCAGCGACACTGGCCATTTGGCCCAATAGGTCAGTCCCTGCAATATTGGGATCAAAACTATGGGCCAGAACGGTAAACTCGAAACACTTGCTGATGTGGTCTGCCCCTGAAAGGCTGGAAAACAAAAGGGTTTCTTGGTCAGAAAGAGGGGTCGTCAAATAAGCGATGCGGTCCAATGGCATTAATCTGCTCCTCGGTTCAGAGCGCGAGTCGGAAAAATTTAAATATAATATGTTACTACCATACAGCGAAAATCTCTTAGCGGGTGGAAAACCTTTATAGCGAAGGCGGGCAGCTCAGGCCTTTCATCACGGGACGTACCGAAACCGGATTGAGCGTTGTTTCAAAGCGCATTTCGAGGAAAACCCGCCCTGAATTCGTGCGTAAATCCAACAAAACGCGTTGGCCTCCGTCGCGTTGCCGCAGCCGCAGCCCATCCATAAGGCGCATCATGCCCCAAGGACCCCCATGCACGATACGCGCGCTTTGGGCACTTTCGTTAAAGCTTACCTCAACTCCGAGATCTTGTTGCGGGCCGGGCCATGTCAGCTGGGCAGGCGCCCCGGTTGCGCGTACCGGCTGTGCGACGCCGCCGATGGCAAACATGGTTTGTCCGCGCTCAGCCAAGGCCGTCAACGTCACATTGAACTGAAGCTGCCCGTCCGCGCCAAGAAGCCCTTTGCCAACTTGAGTGGCATGTTCAAGAAACACGGCGCTTTGCGGTGTAACACCGGCGAATCGGGCCTCTGGCTTCCACCGCCAAGGGCTTTCAGAGGTATCAAGAAAGGGTGCCGCGCTTTGGCTGATAAATAGACCAAGCGCACCTTGTGGACCGAACAACGCCGTCAGATCGGCGGGTGCTGCATCAGGGCCATCATTAAAGGGATAACGCGTCACCACATCGCGGCAGAGCGGAAATACTTGTTGTTGCCAGCCTCGCGTCAGCGGGTTGGCAGCTTGCCCCTGTTCGGGCAGTGCAGACTGTGCAAGCACGTCTTCCGCGATTTGCACCACAATCCGGGGGGCATTTTTCAATGCGGTTATCGACCGCGCCCGATCCCGAATGCTCATCAGTCTTTGGGTTCCCCGATTGGCGTTGATGTCAATCGCCCCCAGCGCAACATTCAGTTGCGAGAACAGGCGGGAAATCTCGATCATGCGGCCTTGTTCGATATATTGGATCATCGGACCAAACTCCCGCGCGATAGCAAGCTGTTGGCTATGACTGCGCCCCCGGTCGGTGCCGCCGACTTGTATCCAGACTTCTCGCAGCAACTCAGTGAGCGGGTTCTCGGGTTGGGCAAGCGCGCCGGATACGATAATGGCGGTTTCACGTTGGGCAAAGGGCCGTACGCGCAGATCGGCCAGCCACTTGTTCCACGTTCCAAGGGTTTCGGCATGTAGCCGATCCAGCAATAAGTCGGGCGATCCATTTTGGGTGGGCAAGCTTTGGCCGGTGATCATCTGGGCGAGATCGCGCGCGCGTTGAACTGCACCGCCAACGGCGTAATCACGCGCTTCCGACCAACCGGCCATTGTGAACAGTCCGGGAATACCTTCATCAATCGGTTTGCCAGAGCGGCGCAGCACCACAGTATCAAGCGCTTGAACCGCCCCGGTCGGATGCCAGTCGGGTAGGGCGCGCATCCGCTCCGCGCGCAAAAGCTCAAGCCACGCACGGTCCGGTTCCGTAACTTCGGCGGCGAAACCGCGTGCTTGATCCATAACGGTTGTATCATTGGGCGTGATATCAGGCGATGCGCCATCCAGCGCCGCAACATGGGCGGACAATCCGTCCAAGCCAGCAGCCGTGCCATTGTCCTCTAGCCAGCCACCCAAATAGGCAATGCTCCATTCATCATCCCCGACCAGAACGGACCATCCGCGCAATGCATCGTAAAGGATCAGCCCGTCACCTTGCGTGGCAAGTACAGTTTCAATGCCATTGGCGATGGCCATCGGGACATGGCGATTGACTGCGGCGCGGTAAACACGCCGCGCATGGGTTTCTGCGTCGCCGAATGGCAGACGCACGATTCGTCGCAGCGGTGCGCGGCGTGCCGCATTGGCCACATGGTCAACCGTGGATCGCATTGAAGTCAACCGCTCAACCAGCGCAGCACCTTCTTGCGGGCGGTCCAGCCCAATGGTGAGAGCCTGTGCATCAAACGCGGTGACCAGCTTTTCGTGGAAACGGTATTCAAGCCAGCCTGCGTATCCTGCAAGCCCAAGAAACAAGATCAGCAGATATGCGGCGATACGGTATCCCCAATGGCCGGACTCGATCCGGCGATGCGCATGGCGGCGTGCCTGTGCGCGCGCAAGAATGTCACCAAGGAAACGTTCCAGATCGGCATAGCCCGCGCCCTGCTTTGCAGCCGCTTCACGAAAGTCACGGATGCGCGAAACTGGCACGTCATGCCCTTCAAAAAGTTGCCTTTGAGCCAGGACTGTCCATGTCTTGAGAGATAGCCCGGCGATCTCTCGGGCGCGGGTATCAAGCAGCATCGCAAGCGCATACCGCGCAGGTTTGATCGAATTTGGCACAGCGCCCGCACGCGCTGCGTTACGCTCGAAAGTCGCCAGTTCCTCCTCTGCCTGATCTACCGCTGCGGCGGCACCGGACCGGACGTGTCGTTCCAGATTTTCAACCAGATCCAGCACCGGCCGCGCGGCGCGGTCAAAAACCGAAAGGGGGGCTTTGGCGGGTGCCATCAGGTTACAACTTTCCTTCAGCCTGCCATTTGCGCAGCGTTTCTACGCCAACTTCGAAATGCATCGAGTCTTCGCGGTTGTATGTGGCACCCCAAAACCAGCCTTCTTCGTTGAAAAGTTCGGCTAGCAGCAACAGCCCGAATTGGGTGCCGCCGTCTCCGAAACCGTCAAGACGACCTTGCAGCTTAAGATCAATCGCCGTTCCCCAAGAGTGGTTTGACCAAGATGAGCTGGAGCCGCGGATCAGCCGCGCACAAAGAGCGCCGGCAGTACCAAGCGCGTCATGGATTTCCGGTTCGCTTTCCTTCAGCTTTGCAACGATCCGCCCAAGACTTTCGAGCGCGGGTTTCAGCATGGTCACACGTATCGGCCCGACCTGTCGCGTCTCTAACAGAGACTTCAGGCGCGGTTGGGTCACACCGCTGCAATTGACAGTCTTGGTGCTGCGCGGCGTGCCGAGAACCTCCAACATGATCCTGTTGCGGGGCTGGCTGATGCCTTTGTTGAACCGCGCTCTGGCAAGGCTCATGATTTCGGTCATAGCCTCGGTGGGCGTTTGCTCTTCATCAACTTCGAGGTCCGGTGTGGGTGCCGTCACGCTTAGCTCTCCGGTGCCTTGCAACAGCGGGCGCGTGCTTGCTCCCAATGCCACCTCTTCGGCCAGGCGCTTGAGATCAGCCTGCGCGTCGCGCAATTCTGACCGCAGCGAATCTATTTGCGAACGCAGCCGCGAAGTTTCCTCTTCCGCGCGCTCCAACCGCAATTCGGTGCTGCCATCAGCTGTTTGCAACAGCGCTCCAACCACTGCTACTGCGATGCCGGCCATGACCAGACCAATCGCCAGAATGATCGCCCCTATGATCGTACCCTCACGCACCTCTTCACTCCTCTGTGGCAAACAGGGTGATCGTTGAAACGTTGTCCGGTGCGCCATTTTCAAGCGCTGCAAGGATCAGCGCGTCGCACGCACCTTCCGCTGTCGTTGCTGCGCCCAGAAGGTCTGCAATGTCCGCATCGCCGACGCAGGCAGTCAAACCGTCGCTACACAAAACGATCCTGTCTCCGGATACGAGTGGTATTGTCACGATGTCGACATTGACCTCACGCTCTACCCCGACGGCGCGTGTAACGACATGACGCTCTGGATGGCTTTCACGCTCCTCGGCGTCCAGAAGCCCCTGTTCAACCATTTCCTGAACCACCGTGTGGTCGCGCGTCAGCAACCGCAGTGAGCGGCCCCGCAACAAATATGCGCGACAATCACCGACCCAAGCAACGGTAGCCGCGAAATTTTGCACCAACATCGCCACTACCGTCGAACCCATTTGGGTACCGCTTTGCGTCCGCGTCAGAATTTCTGAATTAGCAAGTTGCAGCTGAGCGCGTAAAGCGTGTGGTGCCAAGGCATTGTCCGGAATTTCGCTTAGTTTTTCGATAACAATATCGGATGCGACGTCACCGTGGCCGTAGCCACCCATTCCATCTGCGACAGCCCAAAGCACACCGGAAGGGTCCGTTAAAATGGAGTCTTCGTTCTTGTCGCGCACAAGGCCCCTGTGGGTCAGGCCTGCTCCGAAAAATCGCGGGGCAGAGGCAGGCAACATCGGCGGAACGCGGGTTACAGGTCCGGACACAGGGTACGACCTTTCAACTCAAAACCGGCCCAACGGGGCCTGTGGCTATCAATAAGAAAACTGGAACAAATTAGATAAAGGCTGCTTTTAAATTGGTTTCATGATAGCCTAGCAGATATTCACCGCAAATTATTTTTTAGCATAGGCAAATGTCATGCGATTTATCATACCCGTCGTTTTCACCTGTATCGGTCTTCTTTCCACACCTCTTTCTGCGCAAGAGGATTTGTCGGTAGAGGAGCTGACACAGCTTTTTCAGCGCCAAAAAGAGGCATTTAGCGAAGCAACTTCAAACGGTTTGGGACAGACGCGAGGGTTGAAGCTTGTCACTGTCAACGATGCGCCGGAAGCCCAATCCGCCGCAACAGTGACAGCACAATCCGACCCCTCTGCATCCGATCCAGAGCCTGCGAATCCTATCGATCCCAACAAACCAATCGCGGCAACGCCGGTGGTCTTCGGGCAGCTTGATCCTGAATTGCAGGTGAACTTGCGCATAACCTTCGGGTTTGATTCTGCGGCCCTCGCAGAGTCTGAAAAACCAAAACTCGATAAGATGTGTCAGGTGCTAAAGCAGAGCGACATTAATCTGGTCCGGATCGTCGGTCACACGGATACTTCAGGTAGCGCCGAATATAATGAACGACTGTCCACCTTGCGCGCGCAAGAAGTGGCGCGGCACCTGACTGATTCATGCGGCATATCGGCGTCACGTCTCCAGACTATCGGTATGGGCGAACGGTTTCCCAGCAATAAAGAAGACAGCCGCGCGGATGAAAATCGTCGGGTCGAGTTTCAGGCGTTGAGCTAAAATCACCGCTGGTTAGTAACATATCACGCGGGCGCGCGCGAGATTGAGTAAGCTACTAAAAACGCTGGTTGATTGGCCATTTGGTTGGGAATTTACAGCAGTTTCCTGCCTGTTTTGTGGGCTGGAATACTGCGTATTCGGGTCCGCGCCCACGTGAGATGAAACGGAGCAAAGCCCAAGAAATACCTTGCAAACTACAACCCTGACGGGATTACATGTAGGAGCCCACATTTTCCGGGTATGTCTGCTTTTTTATTGTTTTCAATTTTCTGAAGTCATTGTTGGGAGTGCGCCGTATGGTGTTCGGAAACCCGCCCCTAAAATTCATTATGCGGCGATTAGCCCGTGCTGCTCCTATCGCGATGGCCATTGGGCTTGTGCTTCCTGACGCCACGCTTGCTCAATCCAGCACTGCTGCCAGCAGCGTCACGCCTGAGACATTTCAACCTCCGTTGCAAAAGCTGAACGGGGCGGTTGTGTTCAGCGGTGCAACCGGCACCGAAGCACCGCCCGGAGCGGAAAAGATCGGAATTACGCTGTCCGATGTGGATTTGCAGGGGGGATTGCCACAACTGGCCGAGGCGAACGCTGCGCTAAAGACGCGGCTGACCGGCGGCCGCGTTCCGGTGTCAGAGCTGTTCAACGCGGTTGGCGCGCTAGAAGAGGCATATGCCAACGCGGGGTATGTTCTGGTCCGGGTGGTGTTGCCGCAACAAAGCCTGCGCGATGGTGGTGTTCTAAAAGTCGTGGTAGTCGATGGGTTCGTCGAAACCGTCGATGGGTCAAACGTCCCGCCAGAAGTATATCAACGCATCGATCGGCTGACATCAGGTCTGGTGGATCGCAAGGGGCTGACTCTGGCCGAGCTGGAGCGGCAACTGTTATTGGCGGGCGATGTTGCCGGCGTCGCGCTGGGGACTGTTCTGGGGGCTGGGCGTTTACCCGGTGGGACGGTTCTTACACTTGATCCCGAATACCAAAAGATCACGGGCTTTGCCGGATTTGATAACCACGCCTCTGATGAATTGGGTCCATGGATTCTGAACGCCGGCGTTGAATTCAACAGCCCCTTTGGATTCGGCGAAACGTTCTATTTGCGTGCGTCGGGCGCGCCGCAGGGATTTTTTGGAAGTGATCCGCGCTACCGCGTATTGGCGGCGGGGGCTGTGCTGCCTTTGGGTACATCTGGCCTTGCTTTGAACGCAGAGGTGACAACCAGCGACACAACCCCTGATGACGCGCTGGCGCCGACACGGTCCAATTTTGACCGGCAGTCCCTGCGGCTGATCTATCCGTGGATACGGTCACGGCAGTTGAATGTAACAACGCAGTTCTCTCTTGATACCCAACAGGACACTCAGGATCTCATCGCTGCCGGCACTGCGCCGATCTACGAAGATAAGACCACGGTGCTGCGATTGGGCGCCAGTGCGAATTATGTTCACGAAAACGGCGCATTTTCGGATGTGGGAATGGTGTTGTCGCGCGGCGTCGATGCACTTGGTGCGCGGAGCCTTGATGATGTCGGTGCAGGTACTCCGTTGTCGCGTCAGGGTGCAGACGCCACTTTCACCAAGTTGAGCTTTTCAGGCTATCACCAGCGAGCGCTGGCCGAGAACATCGTCCTATCCGTGACGGGCAGGGCGCAGCTATCGTTTGGTGATGCTCTGGTCACGTCCGAACAGTTTGGACTTGCTGGTGCGCGCGAGCTTTCTGCGTTTGATTCAGGTGAGCTGCGCGGTGACAGCGGTTGGGTGCTGCGCGCCGAAGTGGCCCGTCAGTCCCAAACCGATCTTGGCACCACACCCATCATCATGAGCCCCTACATCTTTGCCGCAGCCGGCGGCATTTCAATTGATCAACCTACAATCGTGGAGACACGTCACGAGAACGCCTACGCGTACGGCATTGGAATGGATCTATTTTCCAAGACTGATTCAAAATTCAGAGCAAGCAGTTTGAGGATCGAACTGGCCAGAGGAGAACGGGATAATGGTTCGGATGATACACGTTTCAGCATTTCGGGAAATTTCCGCTTCTGATCGCTGGGGAACAACACGCCTTGCGCCGCTAACCCTTGTTCTACTGGGGTTCTTGCAGCCTGCTGTTGCATTGGCCGACGATGTGCTGCCTCAATCTGGTAGTGTTGCACAAGGGAACGTCGTGATCACAACACCCAGGGCTGGCAACATGGTGTTGAACCAGTCCAGCGACCGTGCGGTTGTTAACTGGGGGTCCTTTTCAATCGGACAGGGCAACTCTGTCGCTATTCATCAGCCGTCGACCTCCAGTGCAATTCTGAACAGGGTTACGGGTAACACCACCAGCCAAATTCATGGACAGTTGTCTGCAACGGGGCAGGTGTTTGTTGTCAATCCCAACGGGCTCTTTATCGGAGAGCAGGGTACGGTGAACGCCGGAGGCGGATTTGTCGGATCAACGCTCGATACGACTGACAGCGATTTTATGGCGGGTCAGCTGCGGTTTGAAGGATTAGGAAGCTCTGCGCCCGTTCAGAACGCGGGCCGTGTGACCATCGGGCGCGGTGGGTTTGCCGCTTTGCTGGGTGGGCGTGTCACCAATTCGGGGATTGTGACTGTACCCATGGGGCGCGTCGGCTTTGCGGCGGGCGAATTAGTAACGCTCGACGTATCCGGTGATCAGTTCTTGCAGGTCGCCGTACCGTCGCAGGGTGATACCGACGAGATGCGGGCATTGATCGAAAACTCCGGCACTGTTTCTGCCAATGGCGGTCAAATCGAAATGCGCGCAGCGACAGCCCGTGATGCCGCGCGAAATGCGATCAATCTAACCGGTGTGGCAGAGGCCCGCTCGGTCACTGTGCGCGGAGGGCAGATCATTCTGGGC